>QJYB01000031.1 GCA_003247835.1 Gammaproteobacteria bacterium
GGCACCACGGCGTCGAGCTCATCCAGCGACCACACGCCGGTAGTCTTCCTGAACTGCTTGATGACCTTGGGCTGCTGCATGATGGCGACACCGCCGTACCCGGTGTGGAAGATCTCCGAGGTGATGCCGGCCGCCTCGTCGGTCGCCAGCCACGCGACGATGGGCGCGATATGCTGAGGTCCGCTCTGGGCGAGCTCCGTCTCTGTGACTTTCTCGCCCCGTCCTTCCCGCAGGGGAATGGTCATGCGGGTGAGTGCGCCGGGCGAGATGGTGTTGACCGTGCAGCCGTACTTGGCGAGCTCCAGCGCCAGCACCCTGCTGAAACCGGCGATGCCCGCTTTGGCCGCGCCGTAGTTGGCCTGGCCGAAGTTACCGTAGAGACCCGAGACGCTGGAAAAGTTGATGATCCGGCAGCCCGTCCGATTGGTCTCGCGGATGTAACGCGCGAAGGGTCGCGAGCAGCAGTAGTGACCTTTCAGGTGCACGGCGATCACCGCGTCCCAGTCCGACTCCTCCATGTTGAAGATGGTCTTGTCGCGCAGGATGCCGGCATTGTTCACCAGAACGTCCATGCCGCCGAACGCTTCCAGCGCGGTCTCGACCAGGCTCTGGCCGCCTGCTACCTCGGCAATCGATTCGGTATGGGAGACGGCTTCGCCACCCGCCGCGCGAATCTCCGCGACCACGTCGTCGGCAACCTTGCCGGTGCCCGAGCCGTCGGTGTTACCACCCAGGTCGTTGACCACCACCCGGGCGCCTTCGCTCGCCATCAGCAGCGCGATCTCCCGGCCGATGCCGCGACCCGCGCCGGTGATCACCGCTACCTTGTCATCCAGTCTTCCCACGTTCCCCCCTGTCTGCATCTGCAGATGTATTCACAGTGAATTTCCGATAGTAATACAGGCTCTTCGAGATCAGGAGCACTACGGTGACCGGAAATTCGGATGGCAGCGCTTTCGGTGCGGCGACCCTGGCGATGCTCGAGGCGGTGTACGGTCGGGGCGTGCGCCGGGCGGTGGTCCTCATGCGCCACTCCGCCCGGGAGTACGCGCCGGACCGGCACGATCTGCTGAATCCGCTCACCGAGGAAGGGCGTCGGTGGGCCCGTCAGCTCGGCGAGGCGCTGCCGAAGCATCTCACGGTTCGGGCTTACGCGAGTCCTCCGCACCGGTGCATGGAAACGGCGGAGCTGGTGCTGGCAGGCCATGAGTCCGGCGGCGGCAACGTGACCCGGCACCGTCCCCTGGAAGCGCTGGGTGTGTTCTATGCCCTCGACCAGATGAAGATGTGGCAGGGCATGAGGTCTGCCGGCATGATCCCCTATCTCGGCAGCTGGTTCGCGGGTGAGGTACCCCGGGATGCACTCATGCCGGCCGCCGTGGCCAGCAGACTGCTGCTCCGCGTGCTCACAGAGAAGCTCCGCTCACCGGTGGCGGAGCATCAGCTGGATGTGTGCGTGTCGCACGACATGACCCTGTACCTGATGCGCAGCATGCTCCTCGGTGTGCCGCTCACCGAGGCGGACGTCGCCTATCTGGATGGTCTGGTGCTCTTCGAGGAGGCGGGAGCGCTCAAGCTGCGTGGCCTGTCCGGCGTCGAGATGACAGTCGCCGAAGGCGATGATTAAATCAATGCGGATGTATTGTGTTCCGGGGAGGGAACATGAGTGAGACCGGCGATACGCTGGAAGCCGCGCTGGCTGTGGGGATGGCGGTGGCCTGGCACGCGGCGCGACAGCGGGAGACGCTGGCGCTGGCGACCCGGTTCGGCGATCGGACGTTCCGTGAGCTCAACGAGCATGCCAACGCCCTGGCCCGGCTGTTCCGCGATCGCGGCATTGGCGCGGGCGATGCCGTGGCCGTGGTTTCCCGGAATCGACCCGAGTTCATCGAAACTCTTGCTGCCACTCAGCGTACGGGCATCCGGTTCACCCCGGTGAATTTCCATCTCACCGGCGAGGAAGCCGGTTACGTCATCGATAACTGCGAGGCGAAAGCGGTGATCTATGACGCCGACCTGGGCACCGGCGTGGACGCCGTTCACTACGCTCGGAATTGTTCGGTGCGGCTCGCGGTGGGCGGGGATATCGACGACTTCGAGGATTTTGAGACCGCTATCGCGGCCTATCCGGTTGGCGACATCGACGATCCGGTTCGGGGCTCCACCATGCTCTACACCTCCGGCACCACCGGTCGCCCCAAGGGCGTGTACCGCAGAGAGACGCCGGTGGTCCGCTCCCAGGCGCAGGCAACCTCCGCCGGTGGACCCGGTGCGGTGAACCTCTGCACGGGCCCTGCCTATCATGCCGCGCCGCTGGCCTTCAACGTGACCGCGCCGATGAACGCCGGATCCGCCATCGTCATGATGGACAAGTGGGATCCGGAGGAGACGCTGCGCCTGATCGAAACCTACCGTGTCACACACACCCACATGGTGGCCACCATGTTTCACCGGCTGCTGCAGCTGCCGCTCGAGGTGCGGACCTCCTATGACACCTCGAGCCTTCAGTACATCGTGCACGGTGCAGCGCCATGTCCCGTGCACGTCAAGCAGGCCATCATCGACTGGTTCGGCCCCATCGTCTTCGAATACTACGCGGCCACCGAAGGCGGCGGTGGATTCTTCATCGACTCACAGACGTGGCTCAGCAAACCCGGCAGTGTCGGCAAGACGTTGAATCCGGACGGTACGCGAATTCTCGACGACGAAGGCGAGGAGGTCCCACAGGGAGAAACAGGTACCATCTACTTCAAAGCGCCCGAGGTAGGGCGGTTCGAGTACTTCAAGTCACCGGAGAAGACCGCCGAGTCCTACCGGGGCGACTGGTTCACTTTGGGTGACATGGGTTACTTCGACGAGGACGGCTTTCTGTTCCTCAATGGCCGCAGCGCGGAAACCATCATCTCCGGCGGTGTGAACATCTATCCCCAGGAAGTGGATGCGGCGTTGCTCGAGCACGAGGCTGTGCTGGATGTCTGCACCGTGGGCGTGCCGAACGACGAATGGGGCGAGGAAGTGAAGGCGGTGGTGCAGCTCGCGGAAGGCTTCGAACCCTCGGAGTCGCTTGCCGAGACCATCATCGCCCATGGCCGCAGCAGGCTCGCCGGATTCAAATGCCCGCGCTCGGTGGATTTCGTGGACGACCTGCCCCGCCTGCCCAGTGGCAAGATCCAGCGACGCCTTGTGAGGGCGCCATACTGGGCAGGCAGGGAACGTCAGATCTGAGCGCAGGGTTTGCCGCGACCGATCAGCTGACCCGAAGCCGCTGCCGGGGAGTGACATCGACCTGTCGCTGCCGTTCTTTGCTGCTGCGGCTGGATCGGTCACGTCTCGCAGGCTCTGCGGGCAACGCAGGCACCGCGTCATGTACACGCCGTGCTCGCGGCTCCGGCAACCTGCCTGGTGCGGACACCACGAGGGGAGTGAGCATGACGGTGATCGTCCGTACCTGCGTACGGGGACCCAGCCGCAGACTCCAGTCGTCGCGGGCCAGCGCCGGTGCCGGGATGCGTACCCGATCGCGGCCTGCGAGCAGGTAACGAGCTGATCTGCGGTTGCCCGTCCGCAGGGTCGCGTAGCCGTTGGAGAACGGGCCATGGCTCACCACCACCGCGGTGAGCGTGTAATCGTCCAGGCGGAGCCGGGCCTGCTGACGGATCAGCGGTTTCAGGTTCAGCGTGCCCGGACCCCGTGTGCCTACCGGAATGGGAACTCGGATCATGTCACGGGCAGGACGATGATCGACGTAGCCGTGCCGGTCATGGGACGGGCGATGGTCGTAGCGTTGCGGGGAGCCGTGATCGGCCCGGGCGATGGTTGCGGTGAATGCCAGGGTCGCGATCAGCGTCACAGCCGTGACGGCTCTGATCAGACGGTCTTTAATCCTTTGCATGCTTTCCTCCATGGCTTCGGTCAGGTGCAGCCAGCGTAGGAGGCAGGAACTGAACCGCTTCTGAATCGGGAATGAATCCTTTCTGAACGCGTGTGTCAGTTTGTCAGGTATTCAGATTGTCATTCTGAAGCGGTATAGCGCTGTATCGGCGTCTTCCATGCCGCGGGTGATACACGGGAGAAAGTGATGGTGCTGCAGTCGTTGAACTCGGCGAACCGCCGCAGCGCATCGACCACGGCTCGCAGCATGTCGTCGTCCACCGACGTGAAGACGGGAGGTTCGAAGTGCAGGTGCCTGACCTCGAATCGCCCGGAGCGACGGTGTGCCTTGCAGTCGGCGCGTCCCACCAGTCGATCCCGGTAGACGATGGGCAGACAGAAATAACCGTAGCGGCGATCCTGCTCCTTGAGGTAGCACTCGATCTGATAGTCGAAGGCGAACACCGACTGCACCCGGTCGCGGTGAATGACCAGGTTGTCGAAGGGCGAAAGCAGCAGTGCGCGGGAGGCGGCGGACGGTGCCCGACTCTCCAGAACGTCCGGTTCCGCGTAGGCGACGGTGCCGCACGGCAGCCGGAAAGCCACCAGGTTCCTCTCCGCCGTCTCGTCGGCGAGCAGCGACTTCAGAGCCGTGCGAATCGCAGTGCCACGTCGCAGGTGGGTCACGTTCTTCGGTGTCGCGAAACCATGGGCGCGCAGCATGTTGGAGAGCAGGTATGCCGCCAGCTCCCGGTCCGTCGGCTCACGGGTGTCCGTGTCGGCAGGGAGCACCCGTTCCGTCAGATCGTAGGTCTTCTGGAAACCCTGGCGGCCTGTCACCATCAGCTCTCCTTCCATGAAGAGTTGCTCGAGCGCGCGTTTGGTGGGTTTCCAGTTCCACCAGCCGGCGGCATCCGCGGGCGGTGTTTCGAAATCTCTCGCCATGAGCGGGCCATCCGCCGCAACCCGGTCGAGCACCTCGCGCATCAGCTTCCTGTCGCGACTGCGGATCCAGTACTCCGTGCCGTCACGGCAGGCATGCATGCGTGGCAGGGCGAACCGGTAGTCGCGCATGGGAAGATAGGCGGCGGCATGGTACCAGTACTCGAATATCGACCCGTCTGCGAGCAGCCGGTCGAGGTGCCGGGGCTGGTAGTTGGGCACCCGGGAGTGCAGCACATGGTCATGTGCCCGGCTGACGACGGAGATTGTGTCGATCTGAACGTAGCCGATGTGCTCGATGGCCCGCCGGGTGGCGGCGGTACCCCGGCCGAACGGCGCCTGCCGGAGCAGCCCCTGGGCGTTCAGCGCGATGCGACGGAGCTTGGCGGCGTCCACCCGGGGAATGGGGGCGGTTGCCGAGGATCGGGCCATTCGTGATACTCGAAGCGTCGGATCGTTTGGATTGCTCAGGTTACGTGGGAATCCGTTCGCGGGCCAGACGAACGGCATCCGTTCGCACGGCGATGAAATACAACAGGTCGAGAGCAGGTCATGGAACGTGAGTTCTGGCTGGAGCGTTGGGAAAAGAATCAGCTCGGCTGGCATCTGAGCGATACCAACCCGATGCTCGCGCGTTACTGGGGCGCGCTGGACGTCACCCGCGGCGCCGGGGTGTTCGTGCCGCTGTGCGGTAAGAGCCTGGACATGCGTTATCTGGAATCGCTCGGCCATACCGTCGTCGGCGTGGAACTCTCCGAGGCGGCCATACAGGCGTACTTCGAGGAGCGCGGAGAACAACCCTCCCGGGACGAGCTCTTCTATCTGGTGCGCTACGAAGGTCCGCAGACGACGATCTACTGCGGTGACTTCTTCGACCTCCATGCCCCGGACATCCTCGGTATCCGGGCCGTCTACGATCGCGGCGCGCTCATCGCGCTGCCGCCATCGGTGCGGGAGAAGTACGTCGATCACATGCTGCGGATCGTCCCCGAGCACGCCCATATCCTGCTCATCGCGCTCGAGTACGATCAGAGCCGCATCAGTGGGCCGCCCCACGCCGTCAGCGAGTCCGAGATCGTCTCGCTGTACTCCCCGCGCTGCCGCGTGGAACTGCTCGATCGGGTGGCGACCTCGGAGCTGCCACCGAGGTTCGTCGAGGCCGGGGTGGAGGGTGCTGCGGAGACGGTGTACCACATCGTCAAGGAACATTGAGCCTGCTCGACGATGCCGCGACGGAGCTGGTGGATGCCGGCGCCCTGACCTTCGCATGCCAGACCCGTGGTGACAGGGGCGATCCCTCCATCATTCTGATCCGGGGCCTCGGCACACAGCTCATCGAGTGGAGTCCGGCGCTGGTCGATACGCTGGTCGCAGGCGGATTGCGGGTCACCGTCTTCGACAACCGGGATGTGGGGCGCACCAGCAAGCTGGATCACGACTACGCGCTCACCGACATGGCAGACGATGTGGTGGCCCTGGCAGACGCGCTCGGCATCGGCCGCTTCCACGTGCTCGGCATCTCCCTCGGCGGCATGGTCGCCCAGCTGGTGGCAGCCCGTCATCCGGATCGGGTGGACCGCCTTTTCTCGGTCATGTCCTCGAGCGGCAACCCGGATCTGCCGCGGGCGTCGGACTCGGTGCGGGGGCGGCTGACGGTTTCTGCGAACGACCGGTCAGGTCGGATCCGCCTCGACGTGGAGAACCGGGCCGTGTGGGGTTCGCCCGGGTATCCGGAGCCCGAAACGGCGCGTCGACAGGCCGCGGAGGCCGTCCATGACCGCTGCTACTGCCCGGAAGGGGTGGCACGTCAGATGCGGGCGGTGCTGGCTGACGGCAGCCGGGTGGCGCGGCTGGCCGCAATACGCGCGCCCACCCTCGTCATTCATGGCGCTGACGACGTGCTGGTACCACCGGAGCACGGCGCGGATACCGCCCGCGCCATCCCCGGCGCCGAGTTTCAGCTCGTGCCCGGTATGGGCCACAACATCCCGGATGCGCTGGCGCCCGAGATCGCGCGCCGGGTCCTCGAATTCGTCCACCGCTGATTTCTCCCACACGACTTTCGCGGCTTGGGGACTGTCGCCGCGGTTTCAAGGGCTTGGATCGCGCCGATGTGCACCCACTTATTCGGGGTCATAACGGATTCGACTCGAGGAGTCAGACAATGAGTATCGTTCGATTCAGCCCGTGGGAACTCGACCGGAGCGCGGCGGAGCGGTCCTGGGTACCCGCCGCAGATGTCTGGGAGACACCGTCGGCCTACCGGATCGACCTGGAGATTCCTTCCGTCCCCGCCGAGAACGTGGAAGTGGCCGTGGAGAACGGTATTCTCGTGGTCAGCGGTGAGCGCAAGCATGCCGAGAATGGTGAGGAAGACCGGGCGTTGAGGCTGGAGCGGCGTCAGGGACGGTTCAGCCGTCGCTTCCGCCTGCCGAAAGACGTCGATCACAGTGCCATCGAAGCGAGGATGGAGCAGGGTGTCCTTGCTCTGACAGTTGCCAAGAAGGCCAGACCCGAGCCACGACGGATCGAGGTAGTTGCTGCCTGAGGTCGGTGACCGGCGGGGGCGGCTGAGTGCGCCGCGCTGAAGAAACGCAGCGCGGTGCACTAGAATACCTGCACCATGACAGACCGGGACGGACATCGCGCGCCAACGAAGGAACCGCTTCGGGACCGGCTGCGCATCATCATCTTCGAGGCCAACTCGCCGGCTGGAAAGGCTTTCGATGTCGGCCTGATCCTCTGCATTCTGGCGAGCGTGGCGGCTGTGCTGCTCGATTCGGTGGCACCGCTGCACGACCGCTACGGGACCTGGTTCTACTCCGTGGAATGGTTCTTCACGGGGCTTTTCACCGTGGAGTACCTCGCGCGACTCTGGTGCATTCAGCATCCGGTTCGCTATGCCAAGAGTTTTTACGGGATCGTGGATCTGCTCGGCATTCTGCCCACGTATCTGAGCCTGATCGTGGCGGACACCCAGTACCTGCTCGTCATCCGGATTCTAAGGGTGCTGCGGGTGTTCCGGGTGCTGCGTATGGTGCGTTACGTGGGCGAGGCAGAGCTGCTCACCCAGGCGCTCATCGCCAGCCGACGCAAGATCACGGTCTTCATCAGCACCGTGTTCGCCCTGGTGATCATCTTCGGCTCGCTGATGTACATCATCGAGGGGGACGAATACGGCTTCACGAGCATTCCGCGCAGCATCTACTGGGCGGTGATCACGCTCACCACCGTGGGCTACGGTGATCTGACGCCCCACACCCCACTGGGCCAGGCGCTGGCGACGCTCGTCATGATCATGGGCTACGGCATCATCGCTGTGCCGACGGGTATCGTCACGCTGGAGCTGAACGAAGCGCACCGGCGCGCCGCCAACACCCGGACCTGTCCGAGCTGCGCGGCGGAAGGCCACCTCCGGGAGGCGACCTACTGCTGGCGGTGCGGCAGCAATCTCTACATCCGCGACAGAGGTCCTTCCAGTGACGATGCACCATCGCGGGAACTCGGCGAGGGGCTCTGATCTCGAGGCCCGCGTGGCGTTCCGTTTGGGAAACGTAACGGGGATCGCGCAGAATAGACTGACCTCAAGGGCGGAGTGACCTTCATGAGCCTCGACTCCTTCGACACCAGGAAGACGCTCGCCGTCGGCGACAGGCGCTATACGTACTTCAGCGTGCCGGATCTGGCCGGGGCCGGTCTCGGTGATGTCGGCAGGCTGCCGGTGTCGCTGAAGATCCTGCTGGAAAACCTGCTGCGGTTCGAGGACGACATCACGGTCCGCACCGGTGACATCCGTGCGCTCGCCGGCTGGGCGGAAGGAAAGACCGACGAAGCAGCGCTGGCGGAGGAGATCGCCTTTCGACCGGCACGCGTGCTCATGCAGGATTTCACCGGGGTGCCCGCCGTGGCCGACCTGGCCGCAATGCGCAGCGTGGTGAAGTCCGCGGGTCTCGATCCCGCGATCATCAATCCGCTGTCGCCCGTGGACCTGGTCATCGACCACTCCGTCATGGTGGATGCCTTCGGTACCGCGCAGGCATTCGATGAGAACGTGACGCTGGAAATGGCGCGCAATGGCGAGCGTTACCGTTTTCTGCGCTGGGGTCAGCAGGCATTCGACAACTTCCGGGTAGTACCCCCGGGCACTGGTATCTGCCATCAGGTGAATCTGGAGTATCTGGCCCGTGCGGTCTGGACCAGAGCGGAGGGTGGCGAGACGTTCGCCTTTCCCGACACGCTGGTGGGTACGGACAGCCATACCACCATGATCAACGGTCTCGGCGTGCTGGGATGGGGTGTGGGCGGTATCGAGGCGGAAGCGGCCATGCTCGGCCAGCCCATCTCCATGCTCATTCCGGACGTGGTGGGCTTCAGGCTCACGGGTGCACTGAGGGAAGGCATCACCGCCACGGACCTGGTGCTCACCGTGGTGGAGATGCTCAGGAAGAAGGGTGTGGTCGGCAAGTTCGTGGAGTTTCACGGTGACGGGCTCGACCACCTGCCCCTCGCCGATCGGGCCACCATCGCCAATATGGCGCCGGAATACGGAGCCACCTGCGGTTTCTTTCCCGTCGACGGCGAAACCATCCGTTACCTCAGGCTGACCAACCGCGACGAGGAGACGGTGGCCCTGGTGGAAGCGTATGCCAGGGCTCAGGGCATGTGGCGCGAGCCCGGCGCGCCGGAGGCGGTCTACACGGATGCGCTGGTGCTGGATCTGGCCGATGTCGTCCCCAGTCTCGCCGGACCCAAACGACCTCAGGATCGCGTGGCCATGAGCGACATGCGCCGGGCCTTCGACGAGGCCCTGGACCTCCAGGGTCGGGCGGGTCAGGCCGATGTGCGCGTCCCGGTCCCCGGCAAGGACTACGACCTCGGCCACGGCGACGTGGTGCTGGCCGCAATCACGTCGTGCACCAACACTTCCAATCCGGCCGTCATGCTCGGTGCCGGTCTCCTGGCCAGGAAGGCGCTGGCTCGCGGGCTTGGCGTCGCACCCTGGGTGAAAACGTCACTGGCACCGGGTTCCAAGGTGGTCACCGAGTATCTGGAGAAGACGGGGCTGCAGGACGACCTGGATGGGCTCGGTTTCAATCTGGTCGGCTACGGCTGCACGACGTGCATCGGCAACTCCGGCCCGCTGCCGGAGCACATTTCCGCTGCCATCTCGGCGGGCAACCTGGTGGTGGCCTCGGTGCTCTCAGGTAACCGGAACTTCGAGGGTCGGGTGCATCAGGAAGTGCGCACCAACTGGCTGGCGTCGCCGCCGCTGGTGGTGGCTTATGCGATCGCGGGTACCACGCGCATCGACCTGACCAGCGAGCCCATCGGCACGGACAAGGACGGCGAGCCGGTCCATCTCGCCGACATCTGGCCGTCCAACGCCGAGATCGCGGCAGTGGTTCGGGAGGTCTCGGCGGAAATGTTCCGGCACCAGTACGCAGACGTGTTCACCGGACCACCGGCCTGGCGGTCCATCGAGGTGAGCAGCTCCGGCACTTACGGATGGGAGAACTCCACCTACATCAAGCAGCCGCCGTTCTTCACGGCAGGCGGTGCTCCGGCACAGGAACCCAGGGTGTCCGGTGCGAGGATCCTGGCGTTGCTCGGCGACTCCGTGACCACTGACCACATCTCGCCTGCAGGCGCCATCCAGGCGGACAGCCCGGCCGGGCACTACCTGCAGCAGGCCGGCGTCACGGAGGAGGATTTCAACTCCTACGGTGCGCGACGGGGCAATCACGAGGTGATGGTGCGCGGTACGTTCGCCAACATCCGCATCAGGAACGAGATGGTGCCGGGTGTCGAGGGCGGCTACACCCGCCACCTGCCGAGCGGGGAGCAGGTGTCGATCTACGATGCGGCCGTGCGCTACCAGGGGGAGGGTGTTCCGCTGGTGGTGATCGGCGGTACGGAGTACGGCACGGGCTCCTCCCGGGACTGGGCGGCCAAAGGGACGCGTCTTCTGGGCGTGAAGGCGGTACTGGTGGAAAGCTTCGAGCGCATTCACCGGTCCAACCTCATCGGCATGGGCGTGCTGCCCGTGCAGTTCAAGTCGGGAGAGTCGCGGAAGACCCTGGCGCTGACCGGCGAGGAGCTCGTCGACATCGATTTCCCACCGGGTGTGCGGCGGATCTCACCGCGTCAGGATCTGACGCTGACCATCACCCGGCCCGACGGCACACGAACGAGCACCCAGGTCATGAGCCGGCTCGACACGGAGAACGAGATTGCCTATTTCACCAGCGGCGGCATCCTCCAGTACGTGCTGAACAACCTGGTGCGCGCAGCCGGCTGACATGGGTCCCCTGCTCCGGTTTCCGCGCGGCGTGCTCTGTGACATGGACGGACTGCTGCTCGATTCCGAGCGGCTGGCGCGGGATGCGTTCGTGCGGGCCTGCGGCGATCTCGGCTGGCCTGCCGACCTCGTCGCCTACCACCGCTGCATCGGCAGCACCTACCGGCAGACCGAGGAGATCCTGCGCGCTGCGTACGGCCCTGACTTCCCCTACGAGGCTATTGATGAGCGGTGGTCTTCTCTCTACCATGCGCGCCTCGCGGAGGGACCGGTCCCGGTGAAACCCGGGGCGGTGGAGCTTCTCGAGTGTCTCGCGGACCGCTCGGTGCCGATGGTGCTCGTCACCTCCACCCGGCGGTCGACGGCGGAGGAGAAGCTGACGGCCTCAGGGCTTGTCGATTTCTTCGACCGGCTGATCTGTGGCGGCGAGACGACTCAGGGCAAGCCCCATCCGGAGCCCTACCTCACTGCTGCTGGTGCGCTGGATCTGTCACCGGCGTTGTGCTGGGCGGTGGAAGACTCCGCCAACGGGGTTCGTTCAGCACACGGTGCGGGCTGCACCGTGTTTCAGGTGCCGGACCTGGTCGCCCCCACGGCCGAAATCCGCGAGCTGGGTCACCGGATCGTGACCACGCTGCACGATGTCCGCCGCGCACTCGAGGAGTGCGGCGCACTGGAGCAGCGCGGCGCCGCGCCGACGGGCGCGGCCGACGAAGGTTCCGTGGATCGCTGAACGATTCCTGTTCAGTGGGCCTTCAGAAACTTTCGGGTATGTTCGGTGTCAGTGAAACTGTTAGCTGGCGCACGTTTTGCCCGCGTTCGCTGAGGTGTAATCAGCGGACGGGAAGGGCAGGACGCCCCGGCGAAGCAGTCTGTATGGACAACGGACGGTCTGGATGGCCGTCGAGAAGAAGTAGTACTCCCTGCCGAGGAGATAAGAAAAAGTGATCAATCGCAGCGAATCCCAGCTCATTGCCCGGGAACAACTCAATCAGGTTCTGAAATCCCCCCGCCCGGTCACCGGCGTCAAACCCGTCCGGACCGAGAAGCCACGGCGCAAGAACCTGACCTCCTGACCGGATCGCGGGCGCACTGCTTGCAGCACCGCCGGATTCAGAAGTAGAGCGTGGACAGCACCCAGGTCAGGGTGCCCCACATCAGGAGCGTCAGCGGCACCCCCACCTTGACGAATTCCGAAAAGGTGTAGTTGCCTGCGCTCATCACCAGCAGGTTGGTGTTGTACGCCATGGGTGTGGCGTAGCTCATGTTCGCGCCGAACAGCACCGCCAGCACGAAAGGCTCGACGGGCATGGCCAGCTGGGTGGCGATACCCACGGCGATGGGGGTGCCGATGACGGCGGCCGCGTTGTTGGAGACGATGTTGGTCAGCAGTGCCAGCAGCATCATCAGCGCCGAGAGAATCACGGTCGGTGAAGCGTTCGAGGTCCAGGACAGGAACAGGCTCGTCATGTAGTCGATGGCACCGGTGACGACCAGTCCGTGGCCCAGCGCCAGGCTCGCCACCACCACGAAGTAGACCGACGGGCTGATGGCCCTTATCGCCGCGCCGAGGTCCATGCAGCGGGTCAGCAGCAGGATCGCCGCCCCTGACACCGCGCTCACCGCGATCGGCATGATGCCCGTAGCCGCCAGTGCGATGGCAAGGGCGAAGATGGCCAGCGCCAGCAGCGCCTTTTCCGATTTCGGCAGATCCATACTGGCATCCAGGACCAGAAAGTCCGTGCTCTGCTTGAGCTGGGCGATCTGCTCCCGGGAGCCCTGCACCAGCAGGATGTCCGCCGGTTGCAGAATGACGTCCTGAATCTCCTCCTTGGCGTGCCAGATATCCTTGCCGGCGCGATGCAGAGCCAGCACGGCGAGCTGGTAGCGGTCGAGAAAGCGGGTGAACTTCAGGTTGGTGCGGTCGAGCATGGAACCCTGCACCACGGCGATCTCCGCCAGCATCTGGTTCTCCGAAGACAGCGGGTGATCCTCGTCCACCAGGTGTCCCGCCGAGTAGAGGCTGGCTCCCAGGGCTTTTTCATAGGCTTTCAGTTGTGCCGGTGTGTCGTTGACCCGCAGCCGGTCACCGCCCTTCAGCACCACGTCGGGCAGCGGCAGGATGAAGTTTTCGCCGCGGCGGATGCGACTGACCTTCATGTCACCGCTGGTCGCGGCAATGGCCTCGACGAGCTTGCGATCGGTGAAGGGCGAGCCTTCGTCGATCTGCAGGCGCGCCTCGAACACCCGCGGGGATGGATTTTCCAGGGTGATGGTCCGCGGCGGCAGCAGTCTCGGTGCCACCAGCCAGAGATAGACGATGGCGACTGCCGCCGCGATGGCAGCGGGCACCACGAAATCGAACATACCGATGGTGCCGTGACCCAGATCCTCGGCGACGCTCACCACCAGGAGGTTGGTGGAGGTCCCGACCGTCGTTGCCATGCCGCCGACCAGGGTGGCGAACCCCATGGGCATGAGTACACCGGCGGGCGAGCTGGACGTGCGCAGGCAGACGCTGATCAGAATCGGCAGCAGCAGCACCACGATCGGGGTGTTGTTCACGAAGGCGGAAAGAATGGCACCTACGGTCAGTGTCGCCAGGAAAGAGAGGAACGGCGCACGTCCCCAGATGCGGCTCAGGAACCGGCCGATGGGCTCCAGAGCGCCGGTGACCACCAGGCCCTGACCGAGCACCATCAGGGCGCAGACCGCGATCAGAGCTTCGTGGCCGAAACCGGCAAAAAAGTCCGCCGGATTGACGCCCGGGTAGGGTGCCAGCGCAAAGCCCGTTGCCAGCACCGCAATCAGCCCCAGGCTGGTCAACTCCAGCGGGATACGGTCCCGGGTGAAGAGATAGAGCGCGAGCAGGGTGAGCACCATCATGCCGATGGCGTGCGGGTCTGGCGTTGGAATCACTTAGGGCGGTGGTGGTGTCCTTTGAACCCTATGGTAGTGGAAAGTGTTGATGCTCAGAAGCAGCGGCGTGCGGTCAGAACACCAGCTCCACCACCTCTTCGAAGCGGGACACGAAATGCACTTCGATGCCGCGTCGGATGTGTCCGGGCACTTCCTCGTACTCCCGCCGGTTGCCTTCCGGCAGGATGACGTGGCGGATCTTCTGACGCTTGGCGGCGAGCAGCTTTTCCCGCACCCCGCCAATGGGGTACACCTGGCCCGTCAGCGTCAACTCACCGGTCATGGCGTACTGCTTTCGAGGTGCCTTGCCGCGAGCCAGCGAAAGCAGCGCAGTGGCCATGGTGATCCCGGCGCTGGGTCCGTCCTTCGGTGTGGCGCCTGCAGGCACGTGCAGGTGGATGGCGGCATCGTCGAAATAGCCGTCCGGAACACCCAGGCCCCGGCCGTTGCCAACCAGATAGCTGTAGGCGATGTTCGCGGACTCCTTCATCACCGCACCGAGCTGGCCGGTGAGCTTGAGCGATGCGCGTCGGGCATGCACGCGGGTTGCTTCCACCGGCAGCGTCGCGCCGCCGAGGGCAGTCCAGGCGAGACCGGTGACGATGCCGACACCGTGCTCCCGCGCTTCTTTTTCGTACAACGGCCGACCCAGGTAGGTGACGACGTCCGCCTTCGTCACGCGCACGGGTTTCTTCGCCCCATTGAGAATCTTCACCACCGCCTTGCGGACGATGGCGGCGAGGGATTTTTCGAGTCGCCGCACACCTGCCTCGCGGGAGTATCCCTCGATGATGGCGTTGAGGGCCGGACCGTCGATGCTGAGGTCGCCGCGCCGCTTGAGGCCGGCACGTGAGAGCTGCCTGGGCAGGAGGTGCTTCCGGGCGATGGCACGTTTCTCGCTGTCCAGATAGCCGGACAGATGGATGACCTCCATGCGGTCGAGCAGCGGTCCGGGGATGGTGTCGAGCTGGTTGGCGGTGCAGATGAAGAGCACGCGCGACAGATCCACGTCGACGTCGAGATAGTGATCGTGAAAGCTCTGGTTCTGCTCGGGATCCAGCACCTCGAGCAGCGCGCTGGCCGGATCGCCCTGGAACGAAGCGCCGATCTTGTCCACCTCGTCGAGCATGATCACGGGATTGGCGACGCCGCTGTCCTTCAGTGCCTGGATCAGCTTGCCGGGCATGGCACCGATGTAGGTGCGACGGTGACCCTTGATCTCGGCCTCATCGCGCATTCCGCCCACTGAGAAGCGGTAGAACTTTCGGCCGAGCGCATCGGCGATGGAGCGTCCCAGTGACGTCTTGCCGACGCCCGGTGGACCGACGAAAAGGATGATGGAACCGGCAACCTCACCCTTCATGATGCCGAGCGCGAGGAACTCGAGGACGCGTTCCTTGACGTCGGCGAGACCCTCGTGGTGCCGGTCCAGAACTTTGCCTGCCTCGGAGAGATTCCGGGTGTCTTCGCTGTAGCGTCCCCAGGGCACGCTGGTCAGCCAGTCCAGGTAATTGCGGGTGACCCCGAACTCGGGTGAGCCCTGCTCCAGGGTGGAGAGCTTCTTCAGCTCCTCGTCGATGCGTTTCTGCGCACCCGCCGGGACGTCCAGGTCGCGGATGCGGGCCTGGAACTCCTCGATCTCCGCGGTCTTGTCGTCCTTGGAGATGCCGAGTTCCTTCTGAATGTATTTGAGCTGCTGGCGCAGAATGGCCTCACGCTGATGGGTCTGGATCTCGGACTCGACGTGCTCGCGGATGTCTTTCTGCGCGCGGGCGATTTCCAGCTCCTTGTTGAGCAGCTCGACCACCTTTTCGAGCCGGCGCTGCAGGTTCACGGTCTCGAGCACCTCCTGCAGCTCCGGTCGGGATGCAGAGGTGAGGCTCGCCGCGAAGTCCGCCAGCACTGCGGGCTCGTTCGGGTTGGATCGGGCCAGAAAGATCTTCAGCTCCTCGCCGTAGAGGGGATTGAGCGGGATCAGCTCCTTGATGATGTTGATGATGGCGACGGCGTAGGCTTTCTGCGCGTCCCCGTCGTCGGGCTGCATCCGCTCCGGAAAATACTGAGCAGCTGCAGACAGAGGTGGCTTCTCGGTCACCCAGCGGCGGACTCGGAACCGCTGCAGACCCTCGAGCAGAATCTGCAGCTGACCGTCCTCGCGGTGCACCCGGTGCACGCGGCACAGGGTGCCCATATCGTACAGGTCGCCGACCTCGGGCACGGCTTCCGTCCGCTGCCGGCCGTCCGGACGTGGCCGGGTAGCGATCAGCCCGATCACGTCCTGCTCGCGCTGCTGCAGGGCCTTCAGGGTGGGCAGCCAGGTTTCCGCGTCGATGACCAGCGGGAAGGCCTGACCGGGAAAGAAGGGGCGCTCATACGGCAGCACATGGATGATGCCCGGGTGGGCTTCACTGGGCACCAGTATCTGGCTGCCACCTTCCAGGGGCTCGATCACGTCTCCCTGCTGATCAATATCCATGCGCAGAACCTCGTATTCCGTCCTCTCTCTATAAGGGCGGAATACGGGATTTCAAATATGGCTCTTGGGGCCGGCGGATGCCTGCCGTCCGGTACCGGTCGCCCGACCGGCCTACTGGATTGTGGTTTCGGCGTTCTCGGGCGTACGCTCGACCAGGGCGACCTGGTGGGACAGACCGATGAAGTCGATGAGGATCTCGCCCGACTCTGACAGCAGCGGGTCGTCCGCGGGGTTGGGCTCCTCCTCGTCCTGCTTGGCCTTACGCAGCTCGTCCAGCGCGTCCAGGCTCTCCACGGGTGCCTCGCCCTTGGCTTTACGGAGGCCGTTTTCGAGCGACAGCAGCCAGGCGTCGTCCTCGGCCTTCTCCTTGGCACGCACGCTCTCCTTCAGGGAGAGCTCGGTACGCTGACTGTTCTCGTGGGCCTTCACCGCCAGCGCCCGCAGGTAGTTGAAGTCCGGGTCATCGGACGTGCGCTTGTCGTGCAGGCTCTGGAGCTCGGGCAGCAGCGTCTGGATCTGCGTGGTCTGCGGATAGACGGCGGGCTGGATCACGTCCCAGGGCATGGCGTCGTCCAGGGCACTCTCACCGATCAGCTCGGAATCCATGGTGTCCGGGAACGTGATGTCCGGCAGTACGCCCTGGTGCTGAGTGGACTGTCCGGAAACGCGGTAGAACTTGGCCGCGGTGATCTTCAGCTGGCCCCGGTTCAGCGGCACGAGGGTCTGCACGGTGCCCTTACCGAAGGTCTGGTTGCCGATGATGATGCCCCGGCCGTAGTCCTGAATGGCTCCGGCGAAGATCTCCGAGGCGGATGCGGACAGCCGGTCCACGAGCACGGCCATGGGTCCGTCCCAGGCCACCAGGTCATCCGTGTCCGCATAGACGTTGGCGCGACGGTTGGCCGCCTTCACCTGCACCGTGGGGCCGGATTTGATGAAGAGACCGGTCAGCGAGTCCGCTTCCTGAAGCGAGCCACCACCGTTGTTTCTGAGATCGATCACCAGACCATCGATGCCGCCGTCTTCCGCCTTCAGCTCGTCGATCAGCCTGCGGACGTCGCGGGTGGTGCTCTTGTAGTCCGGATCACCCTGCTGCACGGCCTTGAAGTCCACGTAGAAGGTGGGAATCGTGATGATGCCGATGCGACTCGTCTGGCCGTTCCGGGTCAGCTCCAGCACCTGTTTGTGGGCAGCCTGCTCCTCGAGCTTCACCGTGTTGCGGACGATCTGAATGATCTTGTGGTCTTCCGAGGACTTGGGAATGATTTCGAGGCGCACCGTGGAATCCTTCGGGCCACGGATCAGTTCCACCACGTCATCCAGACGCCAGCCCACCACGTCGATCAGCGGGCCGTTTTCGCCCTGACCGACGCTGACGATACGATCGGACGGACCGATCAGACCGGACTTGTCCGCCGGACCGGCCGGAACCAGCTCGACCACGGACGTGTACTCGTCTTCGCTTCGGAGCACCGCGCCGATGCCCTCGAGTGACAGCGACATGTTGATGTTGAAGTTCTGCGACGTGCGTGGCGAGAAGTACTGAGTGTGCGGATCGTAGGTGCTGGCGAACGCGTTCACGTAGAGCTGGAACGCGTCCTCGCTCTTGGTCTGCATGCTCTGCTTCAGACGGTTGGAGTAGCGTTTGATCAGCAGGTTCTGGATCTCCGCCATGTCCTTGCCATTGAGCTTCATACTGAGCGCAGCAGCCTTCAGGCGCTTGCGCCAGATCTCGTTGAGCTCCGCTTCATTCGCTGGCCAGGTGGCATTCTCACGATCGATGTCGATGCTCTCGTCGACCTCGAAGTTCATGTCTGCGATACCGGCGTTGAGCTCGTCCAGCAGAAACTCGAGCCGCTCCACCAGCCGTTTCTGGTAGAGGTTGAAGATGTCGAAGGCGGGATCCAGATTGCCGCGTACCAGCGCGTCGTCCAGCTGGTAGCGGTACTTCTCCATGGATTTCACATCATCGGCGAGGAAGTAGACCTTCGAGCCGTCCAGCATGGTGAGGTACTTCTCGAAGATCGCGCTGGACTCCTGATCGTCCAGCGGTTTGTCGAGGTAGTGATTGTGGCGCAGCTGGTCGACGATACCGAGCGCGGTGCGCGGGTGAACGTCGAGCGGTGACAGGGCGACCACCTCTTCCCGGGCGGCATCCACCGGATTTGGCGCGGTGGAGATCGCGACCTGGGGTTGAGAGGCCGCAGCGTTGGCGACGTCCGCGGCGGCAGGCCAGCTGAATGTGATGAAAACGGCAGAAAAGATTGCCAGCGAAGCAGCAAGACCCGCGAAGGGACCTTTCCTGGTGAACCACGGGCTGCTCTTTTCC
>QJYB01000080.1 GCA_003247835.1 Gammaproteobacteria bacterium
CGACCAGAGCGCGATGAAGATCAGCAGCGCAGAGAACTTCATGCGATCGACGAACGCCCCGACGATCAGCGCCGGCGTGATGATGGCGAAGGTCAGCTGGAAGGTCACGAACACGGTCTCCGGGATCGATCCGGACACTGCGTCCACACCGACTCCGTTGAGGAACATCTTGTCGAGTCCGCCCCAGTAGGCACCATCCCCACCGAAGGCAATGCTGTAGCCCCACAACGTCCAGATCACGGTCACGAGGCACGTGATGGCGAAGCACTGCATCAGCACTGACAGGACGTTCTTCGCACGGACCATGCCGCCGTAGAACAGCGCCAGCCCTGGTATGGTCATCAGCAGCACCAGCGCGGTCGCCGTGATCATCCAGGCCGTATCGCCGGAGGACAGCTCGTCAGCGGATGCCGCAGGTGCCAGCGCGAGCAGGGCGGCGCCGGTCGGCAGCCGGATCCGCAAGAAATCAGCCACAGTTCGTCTCCCCACTATTCTTCTCCCTTTGTTTCAGTCGGTCACAGGGCGTCGGCGCCTGTCTCGCCGGTCCGGATCCGGATCACCTCTTCGAGCGAGGCGACGAAAATCTTGCCGTCGCCCACCTTGCCGGTGTTGGCCGATTTGGTGATCGTCTCGAGGACCTGGTCGAGCAGGTCATCGCCGATGGCGACCTCGATCCTGACCTTTGGCAGGAAGTCCACGACGTACTCCGCACCACGGTAAAGCTCGGTATGCCCTTTCTGACGACCGAAACCCTTGACCTCGGTGACCGTCATACCCTGCACGCCGATGTCGGAGAGCGCGCTTCGGACCTCGTCCAGCTTGAATGGCTTGATGACCGCAGTTACCAGTTTCATGTTTCCTCCCCCTGATCAGTTTGCCCGACCTCGCTGCGTGGTCCGGGTCGGTTCCATAGGGTAAGCCCGTTGGGCGGGTGATTACAAAACGATTTCGGGTGTCCTGGGCCGGATTGAAGCGTTACATCAATATGAATTGATTAATCAAATCCAGTTGATGTAATCTCCCCCGCATGAAGAAAGACACGGCTGCGGCCGCATCGATGCCCGAGTTTCTGAGACTCATCTCGGAGCCATTACGCTGGCAGCTGCTGTGCGAACTCGGGCAGAGTGACCGCCAGGTTCGGGAACTGGTTGGCGTGCTCGACCAGCCGCAGAATCTGGTCTCCTACCACCTGGGTCGTCTGCGTGAGGCGGGTCTCGTGTCGGTGCGCCGCAGCTCGGCAGATCGGCGGGATGCGTACTATCGCGTGGAAACCGAGGCCTGCGGTCGTCGTCTCAGAGAAGTCGGCGCGGCGCTGCATCCCGCGCTTGGGGACGACACCGGCGCGGACTCCCGGCAGAGGAGCAGGAAGCCCCGGCGTCGCCCACGGATCCTGTTTCTGTGCACGGGTAACAGTGCCCGCTCTCAGATGGCTCAGGCGTTCGCCGAGCATCTCGCGTCCGGGGCGATCGACGTGCACAGCGCCGGCAGCCATCCGAAGCCGCTGCACCCGAACGCGGTGCGGGCGATGGCCGGGCATGGTATCGACATCGGCGGTCGGCGCACCAGGCATCTCAACGAGTTCCGCCGGCGGCGCTTTGATCTGGTCGTCAGTCTCTGTGACCGGGTTCGGGAGGTGTGTCCCGAGTTTCCCGGTCATCCGGAAACCGTGCACTGGAGCATGGCCGATCCCAGCGCTGCGGGTGCAACCGACCAGGAGAGCTATCCGGCGTTCGAACACACGGCCGCAGAGATCGAATGGCGAGTCAGATTCCTGCTGGCGCGCCTGGGCATTCCAGTGGAGGAGAAGATCGAATGAAGACTCTCGACGACACCGTCAGTGTCCGTTACATGGTCGACGACGTGGCAGCGGCCGTCGATTTCTACACCACGCACTTCGGATTCGAGCCGCTCACCAACGCGGCACCGGCTTTCGCGGCGGTCAGCCGCGGGCACCTCAGGCTGCTGCTGGCCGGGCCGGAGAGCTCGGCGGGTCGTCCCATGCCGGACGGACGCCAGCCGGAGCCCGGTGGTTGGAACCGCCTTCACTTCGTGGTCGAGAACCTGGCGGCTGAGGTGGCGCGTCTGCGGGAAGCGGGAGTGAGTTTCCGTAACGACATCGTCGTCGGTCCGGGTGGGTCGCAGATCGTGCTCGACGATCCTGCCGGTAATCCCGTCGAGCTGTTCCAGCCTGCCGGGAGATAGCCCCCCCTCAATTCTGTGATGGCAGTCGGGACTGTCGCTAACCATCCTCCGAGTCGATGAGTTAGTCTGCCGTCATCCGGGGGAGAAAGGGCAAGCAAGTGAAGAGCATACTGATTTCGGGATGCTCCACCGGCATCGGCAGGGCGACGGCCCTGTTTTTTTCGGCTAAGGGATACCGCGTGTTCGCCGGTGTCCGCCGGAGCGGGGACGCCGAGTCTCTCCGTGCGGCAGACGAGGCTGGGAACATCGAACCGGTCATGCTCGACGTGACGTCAGCCGAGCAGCGGCAGGCGATGGCGGATCACCTCGACGGCACGTTGGGTGATGCCGGTCTCGACGTGCTCGTCAACAACGCGGGTGTCGGCAAGGGGGCGCCACTCGAGTTCGTGGATCCCGAGATGGTACGCCAGACGTTCGAAGTCAACGTCATGGGGCCGCTGCTGCTGACCCAGTCGCTGCTGCCGCTGGTGCGCAAGGCGCGCGGGCGGATCATCACCGTCGGCTCCATCGGCGGCAAGATTGCGGGTCCCATCAACGGCGCGTACGGCATGTCCAAGTTTGCGGTGGAAGCCTTCTGCGACGTGCTGCGCGCGGAGCTGGCTCCGCAGGGTATCGAGGTCAGCCTCATAGAGCCCGGCCCCATCGAAACACCCATGCTGCTTGGGGTGCCGGAAATGGTGGAGGAGGTCAAGGCGACGATGCCGACCGAAGCCATGACGTTGTACGGAGACCAGATCAGAAAGGTGGCGGGCTACTTTGCCAGTCTGGGTAAGCGGGCTTCACCGCCCTTGGAGGTTGCCAGAGTGATCGAACGGGCAGCCGAATCCGCACGGCCGAAGACCCGATATCGGGTAACGGTGGATGCGAAGATCGGGGTGGTGCTCAAGTGGCTGCTGCCGGATCGGGCTTTCGATTTCGTCAACGATCTGCAGATGCGGTAAGACCATCTCGGAAAAGGGAGAGAGCAGAATGGAGATTGCACTGGATGATGTCCTCAAGCAGCTTCAGGAAGGCAGGATCAGTCGACGCCAGGCGCTTGGCGTGATCACGGCCCTGGCTGCGTCACCTGCGTTCAGCGAGTCGTCACCGCCGACGCTGTTCAAAGCCCGCACTCTCGATCACATCAACATCACCGTTTCTGATGCAGGGCGATCCGAGGCGTTCTATCGAACCGTTCTCGGGTTGCCGGCCGGGTTTCCCATTCCGCCGAAGGCGCGGGGGGTCGCGTTTCCGGGCGGTGGATTTCTGAGCCTGTGCCCGCTCGATGGGCAATGCTCCCTGGGAGACCCTCAAACCGGCAGGATCGATCACTTCGGTGTGGGCATCGAAGACTTCGATGCCGACCGGGTTGCCCGCGACCTCGAAGCCGCGGATATCGAAGTCGTCCTGAAGACACCGGGTAGCGTATTCGCGCACGATCCGGATGGTGTGGTGGTGCAGCTGTCTCCTCTCAGACCGGAGACAGGGGCTTAGTTCGCAGCGACGCGCGGTTTCAGTTCCCGGTGAACTTCGGCGGCCGCTTCTCCTGAAACGCCACCACCGCCTCGCGATGGTCCGAACTCGCCATGGTGACCTCTTCGTACTTCAGGCATATGGGCATGATCATGCTCGACACGGACCGCAGGTAGGCGTTCACGGCCATCTTTGAGGCGGTGATGGCCTTCGGCGCGCCGGCGGCCAGGCGTTCGGCGATCTCCATGGCCTTGGGCATGAGCGCATCCTTGTCCTCGACGTAGAAGTTGGCGAGCCCCATCTCGACCGCTTCCCTGCCACTGACCCGGTCGCCGGTCATCAGGTAGTACTTCGCGCGATTCACGCCGATCAGAAACGGCCAGATCAGCTGCCCACCGTCTCCCGCGCCGATCCCCATGTTCACGTGAGTATCGGCGAAGACCGTGTTCGGCCCGGCGACCACCACGTCGCAGAGCAGGGCGACGTTTGCACCGAGGCCCATGGCGTAGCCGTTCACGGCGGAGATCATGGGCTTCTCGCACTCGAGCATGTGATCGACGATCTGCCGGGCCTCCACCCAGAGATTGGGCCCTTCCGGATTGTTGCCGATGGGATTGCCGGGACTGAAATCGCCCCCTGCGCAGAACGCACGGCCGGCACCGGTGAGGATGAGCACTCGAGCCTCGCGGTCGTTGCCGAAATCGCGGCTGAAGCGGGCAAGCTCCGCGTGCAGCGTGCCGTCTACGGCATTCAGACGGTCAGGACGATTGAGCGTCACCACGACGATGCCATGATCATGCCGGTCGATGAGCATGGTCCGGTAGTTTTCCTGCTTGAGCATGTCGATTCTCCGATAATCCGCCGGCCTGGGAGGGCCGGCTCAGGTTGCCGATTCCGCCTGTTCCGTGAACCGCGCCGACAGCCTCGCCACCTGAGATGGCAGCTCGTAGCGATGGGGCGTGTATGCCGGTGCCATGCTGCGAAACCTGGGTACCAGTCGCATCAGCACGCCGAGCGCGTGATCCTTCACGCGGATCCGGCAGACGTCCCCATACCTCGGGACGTCGGCAGCGGACATGATGCGCCGGCAATCGGCGATGAACCTGGCCATGTGGGCCTGTGCCACCCAGCACATGCGGGCGCGGAACAGCCAGTCCCCATAGAGATGCTGATAGATGTCGAAGGCCACGTTGCGATGCTCGATCTCTTCGAGCATGTGCCAGGTCCAGAGCTCGCCGAAGGCCGGATCGGTTTCGCGATGCCTGAGGGCACCGCTCGCCAGCAGGTGCAGGGCGCCCTGGGTGGTGTTGGCCTCGAATCCTTCGATGAATCCGATCCGGTAGCGGTCGTCCTCGTGCTCGAGCATGCGGTCGAAGTCGGCCCGCAGGCGCTCGTAGCGCGCCTCGAGACCGGGATAACCCTGCGCGAAGATCACCTGGTTGAAACGTTCGTGCTGCTGGTAGTGCTGCGCTTCCTGGCGGCAGAACCGATCCACCTCTTCGGCCAGCGCGGCATCGGTGATCCGCGGCAGCACGCGGCGTGCGGACTTGACGATGAACGGTTCCAGCAGGGCAACGTAGAGCCCCAGGCCGGTGAACTGATACGAGAGCATGGCGTCGCCGGCAATGTAGATCGGATGGAAGCCCGTCTGGGGTACCTCGAAGCGCATGCGTCTGACTGGAATCGGATGCATGGGAGCGTTCCGTGTGTTGGGAGTGGACTGATGATCGGCGATTCCGGGTGGGGATGCCACGTCTTCGGCACCGTCGTCCCCAGAAACCTTGACCTGTGTCCAAGGTGCAGGTTGTAGGGTTCGTATGAGTCGCCTGAAAGGTCGAACAGGATACCGCAATGCCCAACAGATGTTCATTGACAGATCGTGGTTCTCGGAGACGTCTGGAGTACCAGACCGGTGCTCTCCTGTTTGCCCTGTCCGTTCCGCTGACTGCGGCAGCCAGTGATGCTGGAGCGGGCGGGGGTTCCAGCGCCATGTTACTGACGGGTTACGCCACGGCCGAATACGTGGACCCGGCTCACGATTCCGGGTACTTCGGGGCCAGCTTCAATCCGATCTTTCTGTACAAATATCGGGATCTCGTGCTCGGCGAAGGTGAGCTCGAGGTCGAAATCGACGACACCGGCGACACCAGTGTCGCGCTCGAGTACGGCACGATCGATCTGCTGCTGAACGATTCTCTGGTGCTCCTGGCGGGTAAGTTTCTGAGCCCGCTCGGGCAGTTCCGCCAGAATCTGCACCCGTCCTGGATCAACAAGCTGCCTTCCGCTCCGGTCGGCTTCGGCGAGGACGGCGCAGCCCCGGATGCCGAGATCGGCATCCAGGCTCGCGGCGGCATCGCCCTGGGCGGCGGTCGGTTCGGCTACTCGGCCTACGTCGGCAACGGGCCCAGACTCGCCGTGGAAAATGGTGAGATAGAAGGCATCGACAGCGAAGGCTATGCCGGAAACGACGATGGTGAGAGCGTCGTCGGCGGCAGGTTGTCGTTTGCGCCATTGCCGAAGCTGCAGCTGGGTCTGTCAGGGGCGACGGGCAAGGTGGCGATCACGGAAACGGGCGGTGGGCCGGTCCTGGATGACCCTTCTCGAAACTACGACGTGTTCGGGCTGGATGCGTCCTATCAGGTGGCCGGGTTCGATCTCAGGGGCGAGTACATACAGCAGAAGGTGGGTAACGCGACGGGGAGCATCGTTCCGGAAGGCGGCAAGTGGGATACCTGGTATGCACAGGGTTCCTACAAGTTCGGCAGCGCGAAGTGGGAAGGTGTCGTCCGCTACGGTGATTTCAACAGCCCGCACCCGGAACAGTCCCAGAAGCAGCTCGCCATCGGCGTGAACTATCTGCTGGCGCCCCAGGCCATGGTCAAGGTCGGTTTCGAGGTCAATGACGGGTTGAGTGGTGAACCGACGGACGCGAACCGTCTGCTCGTTCAGGTGGCTTACGGATTCTAGGCAGGATGTCGTCATGAGGAACTCGATAAAGTATTCGCTTCTCTGCGTGCTGGTTGTCGGCAGCGCACTGCTGATGAATTTCGACGCCAGGGCAGCCGAAGGCGAAAGCACCGCCAGTACGAATCAGCTCGCGAGGGGGGCGAAAGCCTGGTCTGACAACTGCGGGCAATGTCACAACGCACGTGACCCGGGAGACCAGTCCGACCAGCAGTGGGATGTGGTGGTCGCGCACATGCGGATCCGGGCGAACCTCACCGGCGAAGAAGCACGCGACATTCTCAACTTCCTCCAGGCAAGCAACTGATGCGTTTACTGCTCGCTTGTGTCTGCCTGCTGCTCGGCGGACAGGCACTGGCCGATGGGCTCGAAGCCGGTAAGTCCATTTACGAGCAGACCTGCATCGCCTGTCACGGCCCTGACGGGAAGGGCGCCATCCCCGGCATCGAGCAGCTGACGGAGAAAGGTGCGCTGGCAAAGAGCGACGAGACGCTCTTTGCCAGTATCAAGGACGGATCGCACTCGTCGGGTGCTGCGATTTCCATGCCTGCGAAGGGCGGCAATCCTTCGCTGACGGATGGCGACATCGAGGCGGTGCTGGCCTTCATCAGGCAGCGGTTCGGCAGCCAGTAGCGTTTGGCTCACACCGCCTTGCGCCTGAACACGGCCATGGCGGTGAGGAACAGAACGCTGCTTATCGCGGTGAGCGTCACTGCTTCCCGCCAGAGGTCGGACCAGCCCGCCCCCTTCAGGAATATCCCGAGGATGATCTTCAGGTAGTAACGCAGTGGGCTGCCCAGGGAGACCTTCTGCAGAAACTCGGGCATGGACTCCACCGGGGTCAGGCTGCCTGAAAGAAACATGATGGGAAACAGACCGAAAAACGTCAGCAGCAGTGCCTGCTGTAGCGTTCTGCTGACCGCTGCGACCAGCACGCCCAGGCTGATGGCGCTCAGCAGAAACACGGCCGTCAGGGCGACGAACAGCGCGAAGCTGCCACGTAACGGGACGTCGAACCAGGCGACGATCAGCAGGCTGGGAAACAGTGCAAGCGTACCCATCAGCAGGGTCGGTACCGTCTTGGCGGCAAACAGCTCGCTGATGCGGACAGGGGTCACCATGAGCTGCTCGATCGTGCCCTGCTCCTTCTCCCGGACGATGGACGCCGCGGGGTGAATGACGCCGACCATCAAACCGGCCAGCGCGATCATTGACAGCGCCATGAATGCCGTCGTGGTCTGATCGGGGTTGTACAGCGTCCGCCACATTGAATCGGTTGCAGCATCGGATGGAAGAAGCAATCGAACGCTGGTCGTCATTGCCGGACCGGGCGCCCACCAACGACAGTCTCTGCCGCTACTCGAGATCCCAAGGTGCTTGCCGCGGCGCTGTTGCGATTCGGCTGCTGCGGACCTGAAGAGAGTCACGATGTCGTCCGGATGCTCCTGCATCGCGGAACCGCTCGAGGTGCGCATGGTCATATGGTGCGAATGGTGCTGTTTGCGGAACGTGGCGATCGCGCCCCGCGAGGTTGGCATTGGGTGCATCTGGACCGCGTTGTCAGCTTTGTCGACGAATATCTGTCCGCGAACTGGGAAACCTTTGCCGGTGTGGATCTGAAAGATCCGGCGTTGAGCTGGCTGGCGTTGCTGAAGAAATGCGGATTCAGGCTGGTCCGGGAGCAGGACTCGTGAGCGCAGCGGAGAAGCGATCATGACCATGAAGCGGGTCACCGCAATCATGCCCGTCGGGATGCTGAGCTCTCTGGAAGAACGCTTGCGTCGCTGTGGCGTTCCTGGCGTGACGGTGGAACACGTTCGGGGATACGGCGAGCATCCCAACTACTTTCGAAGGGATCTGATGCAGCGGAACGTTCGGCTGATCCTGTACGTCGAACAGAGCCGCGTGGATGACATTCTGCACGCCCTGACCGGGTGTGCCCAGGAAACAGGAACCCGAGCAGGAATCGTAACCGTAGAATCCGTTGATCGGCTGGTCAGTCTGGAGCATGGATCGGACGTGGTCCCCTGAATGGAACGGTCGCAGACGGAGTTTGACAGGACAGGCTCGGAAATTATGCTTGCCGGAGAGGTGATCGCATTGATCCGAAAGCCTGACCGACGCCTGCTTTCCTGCCGGCCTGGTGCTGCCGGTCGGTTCTCTCTGGGCTTTCTTCTCGTCGCTCTGGCCTCGCTGGCTCTGCTCAGTGGGCCCTTAGCTGCAGCGCTGTTGGGGTCTCCGGATGGTGGGAATCATGCGCATTCTCATGCCGACTATCCTGGCCACTCTTCCCCTGTTCACTTTCGTCATGCTCCAGGCACACATGGCGATGGCGATGGCGATGGCGGCGATGAAGGATGCTGTAACGGACTCAAGGCAGGCTCCGCCGAGAGCGGTAGCACCCTGACACCCGAGTCGCCGTGCAGTGCGTTCTGCATCGTGGCGTCTGATGATCAGATGCTTGCACCGATTCGCGTGAAGTTTCAGCAACTCGCGCTTGCGTTCACGCTTCGGGCGTTGCCGCCCGTCTATCTCGTCACTCAACGTTTCAGGGATTGACCGGTCTTCGACCGTCGTTCGATTGCGGGTGGATACCCGCCATCAGAGTCGCACCTGGAGAGTCGAGACAATGGAAATTACATCTCACAGCCGATTAGTCCGTTCAGAGGAATGCACCGGCGCGCTGCACGTGGCGGATGTGGCACGCCGTGCCGAAGTTACACCGGCCACAGTCCGCTACTACGCCAGGATCGGTCTGCTCAATCCCGGTCGGGACGATCAGAACGGGTATCGCCGGTTCCGACACGACGACCTGCACCGCCTGCAGTTCATACGCAAAGCCCAGGCGCTGGGTCTTACGATCGCGGACATACGATCTATCCTGGAGCGAATCGATGATCGCCAGCCCGTCTGTGATCAGGTTGTTTCTCTCTTACGAGCCCGGTTGGAAGGCGTTCGTCAGGCCCAGGTGGAACTGGAGGCCACTGAAGCCAGGATCGAACGGGTTCTGAGCCAGTACTCGAGCAGCATCAACCCCGGATCGGGCTACTGTCCATTGATCGAGCAGGCGGAACTCTGACGACAATCGGTGGATTCAGCGGTACCTGGTCCGCTACAACCCGAGACCGTGCAGCAGGAACCCGACCGACAGCAGAAAACCGATCATCGGTACGGCGCGGTGAAAGTGAAGTGAGTCAGGGGGCGACGGGTCGCGCCGCTTGATGCGCCAGAGGGAGAGGTTGACCAGCGCGAAGATGATGAGCATGAGCTCGCTGGTGAGCGCGGCCAGCCCGGCCAGCCGGCCGCTGAGCGCAGAGATCAGGACGAGCGCCGAGATGATGGCGGTGGCCAGCAGTGGTGTGCGGGTTCGCCGGTGCACGCGGGCCAGAGCCGCGGGCAGCTGACCGCGGGAGGCGAGTCCATAGAGCACTCGAGCGCCCATGATGACCTGGATCAATGCACCGTTGACGATGGCAAAGAGTGCGATCAGCCCGATCACCGTCGGCGAACGGCCGGTGTGTGTCTCGTACAGTGTGGCCAGCGGTGCTGGCGAAGCATGCAGTGCCCCGGGTGGCAACGTGATCAACGCCGAGACCATGAGCAGCACGTAGATCACGGTGGTGATGACAAGGGTCAGCAGAATGGCCCGGGGCAGGGTGGTCCTGGCCGCCTTCACCTCTTCGGCCACGTCCACCATGTCCTCGAAGCCGATGAACGCGTAGAAGGCGAGTGTGACGCCGAACAGCAGGCCGGCCCACGGTGCGGTGGCCGTGCCCGGCAGAAAGTCTGCCAGGTGCTCCGGCAGGGTGGTGAAGGCCTGGGCGCCCACCGCGACAACGAGCAGCAGCCCACCCACCTCGATGACGGTGATCAGCGCGGCAGCCAGGACCGACTCGGCGATTCCCCAGGCCGCCAGCAAACCTACGATCGGCACGATGAGCGTCACCGCCCAGATGCGATCGATGGGAATGAAAGTCTGCAGGTAGCCGCTGAACGCGTTGACGATGGCGGCGGAGGAGACGATGGCCGTCAGTACGACAAGCAGGCCAACGACCCGGGCGAGGCGGATGCTGCCGAATCCGTGCTGCACGTACAGCGCCGCACCCGCCGCCCGCGGATAACGGCCCGCCAGCTCGGCGAATGAGCAGGCGGTGAAACCGGCGATCAGGGAGGCGAGCAGAAAGGACATTGGTGCGCCGTACCCTGCGACCCCGGCGATCTCGCCGATCAGCGCATAGATGCCGGCGCCGATGGTGGTGCCCAGACCGTAGAGCACCATCATCGGCAGGTTCAGAGTACGACGGAGGGTCGCCTCCGCTGGCTCGGAAGGCACGATCGCCCGCGGGCGCTACATGTCCCGGATCCGGTTGGACTGCTGAGCCAGCTGCATGGTTTCGTGTTCTTCCATGGCCAGCAGAGCCTGGACGAGCTCACGAACCTCCGGCGTGTCAGCGCGTCCTGCCAGGTACCTGTACAGCTTGATGACCTGGTTGTGCAGACCGAAGACCGACTGGCAGACCTCGTCGAAAGACATCTCGGCGAACGGCGTGGTGTCGGCTTCGTGCGGATCGATGGGTTCACGGCCGAGAAAATCGTAGACCCACGTCTTCAGCGCCTTGGGATCTGCACGTTCCTCGAAACCTGCCACCACTTTCTCCAGTGATGCCTCGTGCTCGGCCAGGTATGTGAGCAGGAACCGCGCAAGGTCTTTGTCGGCGTGGTCCGAGCCGCGCGCCAGGCACTCAGCCAGGCGGTGGTGCAGGGCCCGGTTCCAGTCGATGACGTCTCCGAGGGTTTCCACCTTCATGTCACATGTTCCTCCTGGTGTTTCAGTAAAGGATTTCGAAAACGCCGAGGTCGGCCTGGTGGGAGACCGCAGTCGTCTCCACGCCATCCACCCTGGCCAGAGCGGGCCCTTGCTCCGCCCAGCTCAGCATCGCCTGTACGTCCTCGAGCTCGCCCTGGACCAGAAACGCCACCGAGCCATCGGGCTGATTGCGCACCCAGCCGGTGAGCCCGAGCGACCGGGCCAGCCGCTGAAAGGAAGCCCGATAAGCCACGCCCTGGACCCTGCCGCGGACGACACCCTGGACGCTGCGCTGGCTGCTCATGTTCGAAGCATAGCGCAGAGGTCGCCTCCGGTTGGATCGGGACAACTCCGTAGATCCCCTCATGGAGAACCCTCAGCGGGTACGGGCGGGGCCCGAAAATGGGCAGGCGGTCACATTCCGTACGACAGGATTGCTGCAAGGTTGGTGCCGACTCACCGGACAGGAGCCGGCACATGGATATCCGCTCTCTACCGGCAGCGCTCGCTGTCGCACTACTCATCTCCGGATGCGCCACCATGTCTGCAGAGGACTGCAGCGTCGCCGACTGGCGGCTGATCGGTCAGGCAGATGGCGAGCGCGGTGAGCTGCTCACCAAGGCAGATCGCCGCGGCAACGACTGCGCGAAGCACGATGTGGCGATGGACCGTAACGCCTACGAGGCCGGCCGTGAGGAAGGTCTCACCCGCTACTGCACGGAAGCTACGGGTTACGAACTCGGCGAGTCGGGCCGTGCCTACAACGGTGTCTGCGCCGACCACAGCGAGGCCGCTTTCCTTGCCGCCTACGATCGTGGCAGGGAGTACCGATCGTTCACGGTCGCGGTTGCATCGGCCACGGACAGCCTGGACGCCGCCCGCAAACGCCATGCCGAGCTGGATGCGAAGCTCGACAAGTACTGGACCGGCTACCGGGACGAAGGGCTCACCATGGAAGAGCACAACAACATGGTGCTGGACCTGTGGGCTGAGCGGAAATACCTCGCCCAGACGGCCATTCCCTACTGGACGACGGCCCAGAAAACGCTCGAACAGGAGATGGACGACTACCGGCTGAAGGTCGCGTCCAACGACCCGTCTCTCGGCAGTCTGCAGCCGAGCGCATTTTCCGGCCCGAAACCGTACACCGGACCCACCAAGGAAGATGCACGGGCCATGCTGCAGGAAGTGTTCAGCACCATCGGCCAGGCCAGCCGCGGCGGCTGATCCCGCCCTTACCGATAGAAAACGTGGCCGCCGATACGGGCGGTCTGGGTCCGATTCCAGGGGCGGCGGATGGCCGTGCTGTGGAAGAACAGCGCGCCGTTGGTCGGATCGCTGATGCGCCCCGCCAGCAGATCGTCCGCCGTACCCAGCGCCAGCGCCCACTGAGTCTGGTTTGTCGGGCGGTCGCTCTTGCCGTCACACCACCACGAGAACTGACAGGGAGGGGTCTCGCCACCCTGATACACCACGGCGCAGTAGTCGTTGGGAAACGACTTGTTCTTCACCCGGTTCCTGATCACCGCACCGACGGCCGCCATGCCGTCTCGACCTTCGCCGCGGGCTTCCCAGTACATGGCCAGGGCGACGCAGTGCTGCGCGCCATCGGCAGAACGGTGCGTGGCGGGTGACTGGCTGATTGCAGGTACCTGTGGTGGCCTGGGTGCCGAAGTCGGTGAGGCGGGTGGCGGCTGGTGTGTGGCGCAGCCGGCGAGCAGCAGGCCGCCGAAGATGGTTTTGAGTAATCTGCTTTCCATTCGCTCGGATCCTTTTTCCCGGTCAGCTTAGGCACATTCCCCGGACCGGGATGGGACGCGGTTCCCGAACCGGCGGGTTATCCTCGGGGTGGATGCGACGGCAGGTCGGGAGGCAAATCGTGGTCGAGGAAGCACGCCGGTTCCGGTGGGGACACATCAACATCAACGTGCGGGATCTGGACCGGTCCGTGGCGTTCTACGCGCAGCTCGGCTTTCAGGTGTTTCTGCCCGGCATTCCGTACCTGAACCTTACTCTCGAGGCGCCGTCGCAGCCGTTGCCCGACGGCGCGGCAGAAGCGTTGGGGGTGCCGAAGGGGACCCGAGGCCGTGGCTGTATCCTCGATCTCGATGGGGCATTTCCGAAGATCGACCTGACAGCGCTCGACGACCTCGTTTCCGCCGGACCCCTCTCGACGTCCGATGTGGGAATCGTGCGGTTGTGCCTGGGATCCAGCGATCTCGGCGCCGACGTGGCCAGCCTGACTGCGCAGGGGGTGGAGTTCGTCTCAGGGCCCAGACAGACTCAGGCAGGCAGGGCGGACATCGCCGTATGTGTCGACCCCGACGGCACGCTCATCGAGCTCATCGAGGTGCATCTGGATCGGTGGCCGCCACTGCCGGGTGCGCGCTGAACTACACGCCCGCGGGTCAGGGCTGCCAGGGATCGTTGTAGTTCTCTGCGCCTTCCCTGCGGATATCCTTCAACCAGTCTCCCTCATAAGGCCAGTCTTCCGGGTGATCCGGTGACGGGCCCTGCCAGAAACGGGCCAGGGGTCCGTCCACCACCTGCTCCAGCGACCAGGCCTGACGGCGGAACGTCCAGCTGTCCGGCACCAGCCGGTGTGCTTCCCGGAAATGCTGCACGGCGGCTTCGTGGTGGCCGCGCCGCTCCAGCTCACAGGCGAGCTCGAAGTGGGCATGACCCAGCGCCACGTCGGCGTTGCGCGGCCGGGAGCGGGCGATCACCTGCTCGGGTGAGAGCGCGAAGCGGCTCGCCGCGCCTTTCTCCACCCAGTCGCGCAGCGCCGCGTGGTACGCCTCGGCATTCTGAGTGATCTTCGCGGCCTCGGTCATGATGTCCTTGAAGCGCTGCGGCGTCTCCGACGGCATGTCTACACGTGGAGGTCGCCCGCCGGGCTGAGGTGGCGCGGGTGCGGTTTCCGCAGGCCGGACGATCATGCCCTGTTCGTCGATCCAGATGCTCTGCGGAATGTTGGTGACCCCGAACGCCTCGGCGAGCACGTGATGTGCATCGATCAGCGACGGGTGTTGAGGTTGGGCCGCCTCGATGAACGGCCGGCAGCCGTCGGCGCCCAGTGCGTCGAGGCCCACGGTAACGAGCTCGAATCCCTTCGGGTGCAGCTCCTGGCGCAATGCCTGCCACACGGGCAGGTCACGGGAGCAGCCTCAGTAAGGGGCCCAGGCGTAGACGAGAACCTTCTGCCCCTTGAGGCTCGAGAGCCGGAACGCCTGTCCGTTCAGATCCGGCAGAACGAGATCGGGCGCCTCTGCCGTGGTGAGCGCCCGGCCGCCGATGCTTTCCGGACCCAGGGCCCAGAGACTGTGCGCGGCTTCCGCCACCAGCGGCAGGCCCATCTGAGCGGCGAGAGCCGGTACGTCGATCGGATCGCCGGGATCGGCCTTCAGCGGAACGCAGACCTCTCCCTTGCAGGCCCCTTCCGGTTTCAGCTGCCAGCCGGTGCCGGCCTCGAAGCTGGCGCGGTCCACGGTCAGGTCATTCAGTAGCATGTCTTTCTCTCCCCGAACGGTTGCGACAACCCTATCGCGGTGCACCCCGCCGCGCCAGTGTTGCCTGGATCACCTCTGCTAGGATGTAAGGACTTCGGTTTCGATCGTCTGCCATGGCTGTCACGGTTACATTCATTGGCTCCGGTGATGCGTTCGGCAGTGGTGGCCGTCTGCAGACCTGTATGCTCGTCGATGGGCCCGACACCCGGTTCTGTCTGGATTTCGGCGCCTCTTCCCTGATCGGGCTGCGTCGGGAAAACGTCGATCCAAACTCGATCGACACCATCGTCCTGACCCACCTGCATGGCGACCATTGTGGTGGGGTGCCCTTTCTGCTGCTCGATGCCATGCTCGGCGCGAAGCGAACCTCGCCGCTGACCATTCTTGGCCCGGCCGGTGTCGAGCGTCATCTGAGCAGCCTGCAGGAAGCGCTGTTCCCAGGCAGTGCCGTGATGGTGCCGAAGTTCGATGTCGCGTACGTGGAGGTTCCTCACGACGAGGAGATCAACGCGGCGGGGCTGACGATTGCCACCGTGAAGGCGCGCCATACGCGCGAGACGAATCCATCGGCGGTGCGCATCTCCGTCGGTGGCATAACCATCGCCTACACCGGGGATGGCGAGCTCACCGACAGCCTCCGGAATCTCGTCGCGGGGGTCGACCTGCTGATCGCCGAGAGCTACTTTTTCGACAAGCCGGTACGGGGACATCTGAACTATCCGGATCTGGCCGGTTTGAGCGCCAGGCGCGTCGTCCTGACCCACATGCATTCGAGTATGCTCGAGCAGGTCGGCAACGTCCGCGAGGAATGTGCGTACGACGGATTCAGAATCACGATCGGGTAAGATCCCGGGCTGAATGAGTTTTTAATCGGAGCTGAGTATTTTCATGGCAGATCAGAACATCGAGCTCGACGCCGTCATCGTCGGCGCCGGTTTTGCCGGTATGTATGCCATTTATCGCTTGCGTAACATGGGCCTCTCCGTTCGCGCCTACGAGCGCGGTGACGATGTCGGTGGCACCTGGTACTGGAACCGCTATCCCGGGGCGCGCTGCGACGTGCCGAGCATCGACTACTCGTACAGTTTCGATCCGGATCTGGAGCAGGAGTGGAACTGGACGGAGATCATGGCGGCACAGCCGGAGATCCTCGCCTACGCGCAACACGTTGCGGATCGGTTCGACCTGCGCCGCGACATCCAGTTCGAGACCGAGGTCGAGACGGCGCACTTCGATGAGGCGAGCCGCCGCTGGCAGGTGACGACGAACCGGGGCGACCGCATCGAAGCCCGGTTTCTGATCATGGCGACAGGCAGTCTGTCCCAGGCGAACACCCCGGAGTTCGAGGGCCTGGATACCTTCAAAGGCGCCGTCTACCACACCGGTCGCTGGCCGAAGGAGGGCGTGGACTTCTCCGGTCAGCGGGTCGGCATCATCGGCACGGGCTCCTCGGGGATTCAGGCCATTCCGGAAATCGCCCGGGATGCCGCTCATCTGACCGTCTTCCAGCGCACGCCCAACTACACCATGCCGGCCCACAACGCACCGCTGTCGGCAGAGTATCTGGCGGACGTGAAGCGCCACTATCGCGAGATCCGGGAGACCCAGCGGAACTCGCTGGTCGGCATCGTCGCCCCGGGCCTCGGCTTCGGCGGCTCGGGTGCGACCCCACCGACGGAGAACATCCTGGAGACGACGGAAGAGGAACGCCGGCGGCTGCTCGATGAGGAGGGCTTTGCCGCCATCCGCCGGTTCGTCGATGTGATGACCGACCTCACGGCCAACGAGGTGGCCTGCGAGATGTACCGGCAGCAGGTCAGCCGGGTGGTGGACGATCCGGAAACCGCTGAGAAGCTGATGCCGCGTGGCTACCCCATCGGCTGCAAGCGGCCCGTGATCGACACCGGCTACTTCGAGACCTTCAACCGGGACAACGTCACGCTCATCGATCTGCAACAGGGTAGCATCGAGCGGATCACGGAGACCGGCGTGCAGACGGCACAGGGTCACTTCGAACTGGACGCGCTGGTCTTCGCCACCGGCTTCGATGCCATGACGGGCTCGTATCTAGGCGTGGACATCCGGGGGCCGTCGGACAACACGCTCCGCGACGCCTGGCACGCGGGACCGAAGACCTATCTCGGATTGACGGTGCACGGCTTTCCCAATCTGTTCCTCATCACTGGCCCCGGCAGCCCGTCTGTGCTGACCAACATGATGGTCTCGACCGAGCAGCACATCGACTGGGTGGCGGACTGCATCGCCCACATGGACGACCGGCAGTTGCGGTCCATCGAGGCGACCGATGAGGCGCAGGAGGCCTGGGTGGAGGAGGTCAACATCGTGTCCCGGGGCACGATGCACACGGCGCCGACCTGCAATTCGTGGTATCTGGGTGCGAACATCCCCGGTAAGACGCGCGTGTTCATGCCGTATTCGGGTGGCTTCGTGACCTACCGTGAGCGCTGCGAGGAGATAGTCGCGGCGGGCTACGAGGGTTTTACGCTGAGCCCCTGACAAGGATGCTCCCGAAGAATTCGCGCACGCACAATCCGGCGACTTTCGACCCGAAGCAGGCACTTTGCCGAATCTGATGTTTCAGGGTGGTTTTACGCGGATACTGCGTAGACTTGCCAGGGTTCGGGAACGCCCTTGAGTTCATGGGTTCCTCTATCTTCGAACGTGATGCCTGAACCGACAACCAAGTCCTTTACCGTTCTCGATGCCAGTACTTCGTCAGGCTCCGCGAGTGTCCGTATGCGCGCAGCGATGTGGACCGCCAATCCGGTGACGTCTTCGTCGTGAAGTTCAATCTCGCCAGTATGGACGCCGGCACGAATTTGAAGACCAAGGCCATGAACACCATCTCGGATCGCACACGCGCAGGATCCAGCCCGAGCGGGACTGTCGAAACGGATGAATATTCCGTCTCCCTCCGCATCCACCTCAACTCCCCGATACCGGGGCAACTGACGCCGAACCAGCCGGTAGAAGCTTCGCTTCACCTCCTGCCATCTCCGGTCACCCAGTTCGGCAGCTAGGGCAGTCGAGCCCACAATGTCGACGAACAACAATGTCGCTAGCGCGCGATCAATGGCGACTACGGCACTTGATCCCGTCACGAACTCTTCCACGGCAGCTACTATCAGATCATGCTTCGCAAACCACGGAAAATGATTGGCGCCATCGATGAGTTCAAGGCGCGCGATTGGTAGGTGGTCTGCCAGATACTGCCCCTGTTCTTGAAACCAGCCGTCGGGCGTTGTGTCGAGGGCGTCGGTCAGGTCCTTATACTCTGGATGATGTTGCGTGTAGGCATCCATGTCGATGGCCGGTTGATTCTTCCCGCATAAAACAAGACACGGGGCTTGCACGCTTGGCAATGCCGCGTGTACATCAGTCTCTCTCAACGCTTCGTACACCTCGCGGAACCCCCCGGGGCTATTCGACAACCGCTCAGCCTTACCCCACAGGTCCTGAACACGCGGATCAGAAGCGTGAGAGGCACCAAACCCGGCGATCGAGCCTCCGGTCCCATAGAGGGGAATCCAGCACTCCGTAAATCGCTTGTGGGCGTCCAGTTCCCATACCCAGGTGTGGCCCGGGATGCCGCCGTATTTTGCGAATGTCTCGTAGAGCACGATGGCTTCGACTCGCTCCGGATAAGTTGCCGCGAACAGCAAACTGATAGGTCCGCCTTCAGAGACGCCAAACAGAACAGCACGATCGCTGCCAACCGCCTCCATGACAGCCGTTATATCTTCCATTCTTTCAGCCACACTCGGTGCACCGGATATGCGATCGGAGAGGCCATTGCCGCGTTTGTCAAAGACGATCACCCGGGCAAATCTCGAAAGTCCTTCCAGAAACTCGGTGTAACCCG
>QJYB01000120.1 GCA_003247835.1 Gammaproteobacteria bacterium
ATGACAGGCAGCATCATCGATCTCTCCATCTATCTCGAGAACGACGTGATCTCGGACCCACCCGGGATGAAGCCGGAGATCACCTACTTCAACCACCAGGACACGCCGCAGCAGGTCACGGCCTTTTTTCCAGGCCTCAAACCCGAAGACCTGCCGGACGGGGAAGGCTGGGCGGTGGAGCGGGTGAAGCTCAGCACCCACAACGGCACTCATCTCGACGCGCCTTACCACTTCCACTCGACCATGAACCGGGGCGAGCGCGCGATCACCATCGACGAGGTACCGCTGGAGTGGTGCTTCAACCCGGGCGTGAAGCTGGACTTCCGGCGTTTCGAGGACGGTTACGTGGTCACTGCCGAGGACGTAGCGGCGGAGCTCGAACGTATCGGCTACCAGCTCGAGCCCCTCGACATCGTGCTTGTGAACACGGCCGCAGGGGCGGCCTACGGTGGTGACAATTACGTGAACACCGGCTGCGGCATGGGCTACGAGGCCACCATGTATCTGCTCGAGCGGGGGGTGCGGGTGACCGGCACGGACGCCTGGTCCTGGGATGCGCCGTTCTCGGAAACGGCGAAAAAGTACGCCGAATCGAAGGATGCGAGCCTGATCTGGGAAGGGCACAAGGCCGGACGACACATCGGTTACTGTCACCTGGAGAAGCTGCACAACCTGGAGTCGCTGCCCGCGCATGGCTTCACCGTGGCCTGTTTTCCCATGAAGATCCGGGGTGCGTCGGCGGGATGGACCCGTGCCGTGGCGATCCTCGACCAGCCGGAGGCCAGCGCATGAAACGCCTCATCGCGCTGCTCGGAATTGGCTGCGCTGCCTCGCTGCAGCCGCTCCTACATCGCACCTGGGGAGTCGCATACCATTCTCGGCAGGTCGGAGTTCTACACCACCACGGTGGGAGGCGTCCGGTTCCGCGACTGGGTGGCGTCGCTGGCAGCCTTCGAGAAGGTTGCCGATGTGAGTTGCGGGACCTGCTCCGATGAGTCATCCGCGAAACCACCTGAACGATCCGAGGTTGCCGCACCGTAGGCGTCCCGCTACATTGCGGCCAGCCAGGTAACGGGAAGTCGGTGAGAGACCGACGCTGCCCCCGCAACGGTGATCGAGTAACAATCGTGTCAACGGCGCCTGCATAGAGGCGCGGTGCCCGACGGGCACACACGGCCACTGCGAGCAATCGTGGGAAGGCGACACGGCAGGCCCGGTCGGACGTGCTCTGCGTCCGGAAGGGATATCTCGTCAGCCCGGAGACCGACCTGGCAAACCTGCGCGCCGCTCGGCGCGCCCCAGTCGGATCACAGGCCGCGCGGGGATGCGCGGCGTGGAGGGCACTCCCATGTTTCATCGCAGTTTTCTTCGTCCACGTCCAGCGGCGGGCCGCAAACTGATGGCCCTGCTGATCCTGATCACGCTGCCGGCACATGCCGAGGAGACCGAGCCGGCGGACGACCGGATCGAGGACATGGTCGTCACCGCGAGCCGGGTTCCGACCCGGCCCGACACCGTCGGTAGCTCGGTGACGATCGTGGATCGGTCCGCTCTGGCGCAACGGAAGGCCGTGCATGGCGCCACCGTGCTGCAGGACGTGCCAGGGCTCGCGGTGAGCCGGCTCGGAGGATACGGCGCCCAGACCCAGGTACGGGTCCGGGGTGCTGAAGCTAATCAGGTGCTGGTGCTCATCGACGGCGTCAAGGCCAACGATCCGGCGGGTTCCGACGAGTTCGACTTCAGCGCGCTGACCCTCCACGACGTGGAGCGCATGGAGATCGTCCGCGGACCGCAGAGCGCACTCTGGGGCAGCGAGGCCACGGCAGGAGTGATCAACATCACCACCCGACAGACCGATCGGCCGCTGGCCAGTGGGTTCGCCGAGGGCGGATCCCGGGACACGCTGTATACCGGCCTCCGGCTCGGCACCGGCGGGGCTGCCGGCGGGATAGCGCTCAACGCTTCCTATTACGACACTCGCGGCGAATCGGCAGCGGCCTCCGGCAGCGAGGACGACGGCTACGAAAACCTGACGGTCGGCCTGAACGGACGCTGGCGGCCGACCGCGGTCTCGCGACTCGCCGTGGCCGGGCGTTACACCCGGACACAGGTGGCGTTCGACGGTACCGACTTCACGACCGGTTTACCGACGGACGCGGATCTGACGAGCGACAACGCCTTTCTGACGCTGATGGGCGAGGCGGGGGTGACGCTGTTCGACCGCTGGGACCACAGCCTGCGCGTCACCTGGCTGGAGACGGACCGCGACCAGAGCAGGGACGGCGCTTGGGAGAGCAGCACCGCGGCCGACAAGGTGGGTGTCTACTATCAGGCGACCCTGTCGCTGGCGCCGGCGGATCAGCGGCTCATCGCAGCCGTGGATTACGAGGAGGAACGCTTCAGCCAGCGGGCGCCGGTGGGGTTCGACGACCCCAATCAGGACCAGAAGCGCAGAAAGCTCGGCTGGGTGGCCGAGTATCTGGTCGCGCCGCTGGTGGGTCTCGACCTGTCGGCGAGCCTGAGACTCGACGACAACAGCGAGTTCCGGGACGTGACCACCTACCGGCTCACCGCCAGCTATCGGATTCCCGATACCGGCAGCCGCCTGCACGGGTCGTATGGCACCGGCCAGAAGGCGCCGACCTTCATCGAACAGTTCGGCTACTACGCGGACAGCTTCCTGGGCAACCCGGATCTCGTGCCCGAGCAGACGGCCGGATTCGATCTGGGCATCGACCAGCGTTTCGCCGCGGATCGCTGGCGCCTCGGGCTGACGTATTTCAATGAGCGGCTGACCGACGAGATCGTCACCGTTTTCGATCCTGTGACGTTTCTGGCGACTGCTGACAATCTCGCCGGTCGCAGCCGGCGGGAGGGGATCGAGGCCGAGCTCGAAGCGGCGTTGACGGACGCACTGACGATCACCGCCAGCTACACGCTCGTCGACGCGGTCGAGCCCGATGGTGCGCCGGAGATCCGTCGACCGCGACACATGGCAGCCGGCAACGTCGACTACCGGCTGCTGGCCGGTCGGGCCGGTATCAATGTCAACCTCTCCTATACCGGGTCGCAGCGGGATACGATCTTTCCGCCACCCAGCTACGTACCGGAGACCGTGCCACTCGACGCCTATCTGCTGGTGACCCTCACCGGGCGGTTCGCGCTCACGGAGCGCCTGCAGGTCTATCTGCGAGCGGACAACGTCTTCGACGAGGCGTATACCGAGGTCGTGGGCTACCGATCGCCGGGCCGGTCGGTGCATGCGGGACTGCGTTTCGAGACGGGCCGTTGACGGACGCGGCCACTTCTACAGGAAAGCGATGGCTATGGCTGGGTCTGGCCGTCGGCGCGCTGCTGCTCACGGCGGTCGGCTACAACCTCTGGCGCATCGAAGTGGTCATAGAATCCGACCCGGCCGGTGCGGTGGTTCGGGTCGACGGCCGCGGACTCGGCGTGACGCCGCTGACCGTAGACCTCGAGCCCGGTCATCACCGCATCGAGCTCACGCATTCCTACTTTCCGCCCGAGGTGCTGACCCTGGATGTCAGCCGCGGCGACCGCGTTCACCGCTCGGTAACGTTCCACAGCGGTACGGGTAAGCTGTCGCTGCTGTCCAATCCGCGTGGCGCCTGGGTGGAGCTGGACGGCCGGCGGCTCGAGGGAGTGACGCCGATGACGGTGGAGGCACCAACCGGGCCGGTGACGGTGCGCATGGGTCTGACCGAACGGCGGCCGCAGGAGAAGACGGTGATCGTGCTCGCCGATCAGACGCTGGAGGTGAACCTGCCGCTCAACATCGACCCCCACGGCTCACTGACGGTGACGGTGACGCCCGCGGACGCACAGGTCCGCTTTCCCGAGCTTGAGGTGGACTATCAACCTGGTGTCCGTGTTCCCATCGGTGAGCAGCTCATCGAGGTGTCGCGCACCGGCTACGAGACCCAGCAGATCCGCTTCGACGTCCGCTACGGAGACAACCGGACGAGCGTCACGCTCACCCGGGCACTCGGGGCGATCCGGGTGCGCACGAACCGGGCGGATGCCGAGATCCGACTGTCTTACGAGACGGCACCGGGACGGAAGACCACCGTTCCCTACAAGCCGGACATGCGGCTGCCCGTCGGTACCGTGGAAGTGATCGCCCGGGCGATAGGCTACCGCACCGCTTTCCGCGCCGTCCGGCTGACCCGGGACGGCGCATCCGTCGATCTCAACCTTGCGCCCATGAACGTGCGCGCCGGTGAGACGTTCCGGGATGCGCTGTCCGGAGGTGGAGAAGGGCCGCTCATGATCGTGGTACCACCGGGTCGGTTCATCATGGGCAGGCCGGGTGGACCGCCGAGCGTCACCCCGGCCAAGGTGCGTATCCTCGCGCAACCCTTCGCCGTCTCCGTCAACGAGGTCTCCATCGCGGACTACCGGCGCTATGCGACCGCGGTGGGTGCCCGCATGGACGACCGGTTGACGGTTGCAGAAGAGCCAATGCACTACGTTTCCTGGTCGGAAGCCGCTGCCTACACGGACTGGCTCTCCCAGCAAACCGGCCAGAAGTACCGCTTACCCACCGAGGCGGAGTGGGAATACGTGACCCGGGCGGGCACGGATACCGACTACTGGTTCGGTGACGATCCGACGCGACTCTGCGAGTTTGCCAACCTGGCGGATGCCTCCGCAAAGCGCATCTTCCGGGACTGGTCCGTGATCGGGTGTGACGACGGATTCGGCAAGCTGGCACCGGTGGGCTCGTTCGCACCGAACCCCTTCGGAGTGCACGACCTGCTCGGCAACGTATCGGAGTGGGTCCAGGAGTGCGGCATGCCGCCTTATGCGGACGCATCGGAGGACGGGACCGTGGTCAATCGGGGTCAGAGTTGCGATACCCACGGCATCCGTGGCGGCGCCTGGGACAGCCAGCCGGAAGCGCTGCGCTCGACGCGCCGGGCTTTCACTGGGTCGCGAGGCGACGATCACGGAATCCGACTCGTCAAAGATCTTTGAAGTTTTATATATAACCGATTGATATCAATCGCAAATATCGACGAAATATGGTTGCCGACGCGTTTTTTCAACTACCTACATCACCGTCTCACGCATAGCCTGCTCGAACAGCGTTGCGGCCTCGGTCTTCGGGCTGAGCCGGGAGAAGGCGATGCTGATCCGATGCTCGGACATGCGAATCACGCCGTGCAGCACCTCGAGTCCTTCCTCCTCGATGGGAGCGTCCTCCTGGTAGAGCACCGGGTGGAAGGCGTCGCTGCAGCGGACCAGGTCCTTGATCAGCTCCCAGTCGTCGGTGACGTAATGTGGTTGCGGCGGAGGCAGGTTGTGGTGCACGTAGCGCTGGGCGATATCGGAGTAGGTGGGATCGACGCTGGTGGGCAGGACGATGGGAAAAGCCAGGAGATCCGCTTCCAGCGGTTTGGGCATCTGGGTGACCGGATGTCCGGTGCGCACCAGACCGCCGCTGGCCAGCTTCTTCAGGCCGATGATCTCCAGGTCCCGCCAGCGCTTCAGGTAACCCGAGGTGCTGAGCAGACAGGTCAGCTCACCGTGCAGCAGGCGCGGGCAGAGGTCCTGCACCGTGCCGTTGACGACTTCGATCTTGATGCCCGGGTATGCCGTGGCAAGACGGGTCAGCGCCGGGCGTGCGTAGGGGAGCCAGGCAGTCGGCGCCACTCCGAGCCGCAACCGTCCGGTGACCCGATCCCGGGCATAGCTGACATCGGCAACCAGATCGTCCACCTCCCCGAGGATCTGCCGGGCACGCTCCACGAACCGCGCGCCGACGTCGGTGAGCTGCATGCCGCGGGGCAGTCGATGAAAGAGGCGAGTGCCGAGCACGCCCTCCACCTCGCCGATGCTCCGGGTCAGCGCCGGCTGGGTGAGCCCCAGGGTTTCCGCGGCGGTGGTGATGGACTCCGCCCGGGCAACCTCGACGATGTAGCGGAGCCGTTTCAGGTCGATCTGGGCACGCATGTTTCCCCTGCTGATCCTCAGAAGGCCGTCGTGCCGAGGCGTCTGGTCCTCTGCAGGTATCAGAATTTGTTATGAGCTGGATAAGAATCCGTATTACACCTGATGTCAATACCTGACAGATGCACGCCTGGAGTGACCGCCGGCGGGCCGTGAGCGGGCTACACTGTGTTCATGAACCAGACCGATCTGAGGCTGTCGCTCCTCGTCGAGCTCAACGACGAGCCCGGTGCGCTGGAGAAGGCGCTCGGCATCTTTTCCCGGGCCGGGGTGAACCTCACCCACATCGAATCCCGTCCAGCGCGGGGGCAGACCTTCGACTTCTACGTCGACTGTGAAGGGGAGCGCGACGACCCTGCCGTGGCCCGCGTTCTGGCGGAGCTGGAGCGGACAGCCGTGAAGGTCCTGGTCCTGGACCGGCAGGTCGTGCCGTGGTTTCCGCGCCATGTCAGCGAGCTCGACCTGGTCGCTACGAACACGCTGGATGCGGGTGGCGCGCTCCTGGCCGACCACCCGGGCTTTCAGGATCCGGAGTATCGCGCCCGCCGGGCTGAGATCGACGCCCTCGCCCGGTCGTACCGGTACGGGCAAGCCCTGCCGCGGGTGATTTACACCGATCAGGAGACCGCCACCTGGCGGACCGTATACGAGCGGCTTTCGGCGCTGCACGAACGCCATGCCTGTGAAGCGTATCGCCGGGCCGTGCAGGAGCTGGCAGGGGATTGCGGCTACGGTCCGAACGACGTGCCGCAGCTTGCGACGGTGAGTGACTTTCTCCGTGTACGGACGGGATTTTCCATCCGGCCGACGCCCGGGCTGCTGCGATCGAGAGACTTCCTGGCCGGGCTCGCGTTCCGCGTGTTCTTCGCCACTCAGTATGTGCGACATCAGTCGAAGCCGTTCTACACGCCGGAGCCCGATGTCTGTCACGAGCTCATCGGCCACGCCCCCATGTTCGCGGAACCGGCCTTCGCGGAGTTCTCCCAGGAGATCGGCCTCGCGAGCCTGGGTGCCAGCGACGTCGAGGTGGAACGACTTGCCCGCTGTTACTGGTTTTCAGTGGAGTTCGGGCTGCTGGAAGAGGGCGGCTTGCGTAAGGCCTACGGCGCCGGATTGCTGTCGAGCTACGGCGAGCTCGCCTACGCCTGCTCCGCAGGCGCCGACTGCGGAGCAGACACTACCCACAAATCAGGCGCCACCCGCGAAGCAGGGGTCGGTGGAGGGGAGGCGGCTGAGCGACCTGCGCCTCAGTATCTGCCCTGGGATCCGGAGGTCGCCGCGACGCGTTCTCATCCGATCACCGACTACCAGGACACCTACTTCGTGGCGTCCTCGCTGATCGATGCGCGCATGCGGATGCAGGCGTACTGCCGCGGGTTGCCGAGACCTTTCTACGCACGTTACAACGAGGCGACCGAGCGCATCTGGGTCGACCGGGCGGTCCGCCGCCAGCCCGTTCAGACCTAGGTGGGCAGCTCCCGGCTCGACTTGATCGCCCGCAGGCTGAAGCTCGATTCCACGTGCTGCACACCCGGAAACTTCAGGATCCGCTGCATACACAGCTCCGAGAAGTGATCCATGTTCCGCGCTACCACCTTCATCAGGTAGTCGTGGGCGCCGCTCATGGCATGACACTCGATGATGTGCTCCTCGGCGGCGACACAGGCGTGGAAGGCCTCGGTGGCGGAATCGGGCTGGCGCTCCATGATGACCTGTACGAAGGCTGTGACGGTGAGCCCGAGTCGGCGCTGATCCACCAGTGCGGCGTAGCCGGTGATCAGACCCCGTTCCTCCAGCTGCCGGACACGTCGGAACGTGGGCGATTCCGACAGTCCCACGGCTTCGGCAAGCGCCACGTTGGAGAGGCGGCCGTCGGCCTGCAGGTGATGGAGGATCTGGCGATCCGTGGCATCGAGGTCCGGATTGTCCGTCATGGTGAGTACCCCTAAATCAGAAGAATCTGCTAATTATTAACCAGATTCAGGAAGAAATATCCTATTTGACGGAATTTAGAGGATAAATAGCAAAGTTCCGCCTCGCATCCAGAGCTACACTTTCCCTGTTTCATCAGCGGAGGCCGGTCATGCGTCACAATCCCATGGGGTTGGATGGATTCGAGTTCGTAGAGTTCTGCGCGCCATCACCGGGGAAGCTGGAAGCCGTGTTCGAGCTGCTCGGATTTCAACCCGTTGCCCGGCACCGGTCCAAGGACGTGCATCTCTGGCGGCAGGGCGACGTGAACTTCATCGTCAACTACGAGCCGAGGAGTCTGGCTGCTTACCACGCCGAGGAACATGGCCCCTCCGCCTGCGGGCTTGCATTCCGGGTGAAGGATGCGCAGCGCGCCTACGAGCGTGCGCTCGAGCTCGGCGCGCAGCCAGTCGAGATTCCGACCGGACCCATGGAGCTCAGGTTGCCGGCCATCCGGGGTATCGGCGGTACGCCGCTCTACCTCATCGATCGCTACGGTGAGGGGAGCAGCATCTACGACATCGACTTCAACTTCTTCGACGGCGTGGCGCGGCGGCCATCCGGGATCGGACTCTCGGTGGTTGATCACCTCACGCACAACGTGTACCGGGGTCGCATGGACTACTGGGCGCGATTCTACGAGCGGTTCTTCGACTTCGAGGAAGTCCGTCATTTCGACATCCGTGGCCAGCACACGGGGCTCATCTCCCGCGCCATGACGGCGCCCGACGGCAAGATCCGTATCCCGTTGAACGAGGAGGCCCGTGGTGGCGGTGACGGCCAGATCGAGGAATTCCTGCTCGCCTACAACGGCGAGGGCATCCAGCACATCGCCTTCGCCTGCGATGACCTGCCCGCCGTGATCGATCGATTGACGGCACGGGGTGTGCCGTTCATGACACCACCCCCCGACGCCTACTACGAGATGCTCGATGAGCGCCTGCCCGGCCATGGCGAGGACGTCGCAGCGTTGAAATCCCGGGGCATCCTGCTCGACGGCAGCACCGAGGACGGCGACGTCCGGCTGTTGCTGCAGATCTTCTCGGAATCCCTCATCGGCCCCATCTTCTTCGAGTTCATCGAGCGGAAGCGGGACCAGGGATTCGGCGAAGGTAACTTTCAGGCACTGTTCGAATCCATGGAGCGCGACCAGCTGCGCCGGGGTGCCCTCGGCGTCGACGGCGCATCCGGCAGGCCGGTGGTGGAGCCGGAACCGATGGAGGGCGCCGCGTGAGCCTCAAGCGCATCCACCACGTCGCCTATCGCTGCAACGATGCGAAGGAGACGGTGACGTTCTACCGTACGCACCTCGGCATGCGCTTCAAGCTCGCCATCGCCGAGGACCGAGTGCCTTCCACCGGAGAGGACGATCCCTACATGCACGTCTTTCTCGAAGCCGGGGCAGGCAACGTGCTCGCCTTCTTCGAGCTGCCGAACTCGCCACCCATGGACCGGGATCGCGCCACCCCCGAGTGGGTTCAGCACATCGCCTTCGAGGTCGATAGCTTCGATGAGCTGCTCGCGACCAAGGCCAGGCTGGAGTCAGCGGGTATCGATGTACTCGGTCCGGTAAACCACGGCATCTTCGATTCCATCTACTTCTTCGATCCGAACGGTCACCGTCTGGAGCTGGCTGCAAACAAGGGAACGGACGAGGATCTGGCGCGGCTGCAGGCCGTAGCCGACGACATGCTGGAGGAGTGGAGCCGGACCAGGCGCGCGCCGCGCCACGCCGCCTGGCTGCACGAGTCCTGAGCGCCGCCAATCGGCGCTCAGTCGTCCAGGACGATGACGACCAGCTTGCCGTCGAGCCACCCGGGCAGCCAGTCCGGCACGTCCGGACGCAGACGCGCGAACACCGCCGCGACGTAGTCCGGTTCGTCCTGCACCACCCGACCCACACCGGTGTGGATTTCCCCGCGGATGAGTACGGTAACCGGGGCGCCCTGACCCCGGAACTGGCGCCACCAGGTACCGTCTGCGGCAACGAAGACCGTCGTTCCCTCCTCGAGGTAGTTGACCGGAATGCGCCGCCCGCTCGGCAGCGTCAGCAGCAGGGTCTCCGTTGCCCGCTGACCCTGGGGATGCTGCTCGAGCTCCTCGATCACGCCGGTGTTCATGTAGTAGGTGATGTATCCCCACAGTCCCCCGCTGACGATGCCGATGACGGCGAGCAGGCGCAGCAATCCCTTCATGGTCTCTCGCTCGAACGATAGGATCGGTCCAACATAGTCGCGTCACCCCGGGAAGCAAGCCCCGTCGTCGACGCGGCGTATCCGGCACGCTAAGGTCTTTCCTGCAGGAAGTCGTTACCAGTCAGGGACCGATGCGTTACAAGGCATTCATCAGCTACAGCCATGCGGACGACGCCTTCGCCACCCGCCTGCACGAGCGGCTGGAGCGCTACCGTCTGCCACAGCGCCTCGTCACGGAACGGCAGCTCTCCGGCAACCGGCTGGGTGTCATCTTCCGGGACAGAGACGAGCTCGCCTCGAGCTCGAGCCTGACGGAGACCATCCGCGAGGCGCTGGCCGATTCCGAATGTCTCATCGTCCTGTGCTCGCCTGACTCTGCGGTTTCGCACTGGGTCAATGCGGAGATCGACGCGTTCCGCACGTTGCGACCGGACGGCGCGATTCTGCCCATGGTTCCGGATTCGGTGCCGGAAGCGCCGCTGGGAGGGCTCTTTCCGGAGTCTCTGCGCCGCGGCGAGGAGCCGCTGGCGGCGGATGCGCGGCCGGACGGCGACGGTTTCCAGCGCGCCTTTCTGAAACTCGCGGCGAGCCTGGCCGGCGTCCGTTTCGACGAGCTCCGCCGGCGGGAAGTCGTCCGCAGGAGACAACGCTTTGCCGGGATCGCGGCCGGTGCGGTGCTTGGTGCATCCGTGGTCGGCACATTGATCTACCAGGCGCACGTGGCCGAAAAGGAAGCCGTTGAGCGCAAAGCTCAGGCCCAGGCGCTCATCAGCTACATGGTCGACGACCTGGACAAGCGACTTCAGGAGTACGAGGAGGTGGGTGAGCTCGATCAGGGTCTCAGCCAGGCGCTCAATTACTTCGCAGCGCTCGATGCAGACGATCTGGATGACGACACCCTGCACAAGTACCGTGTTGCGCTGATCGGGGTGGGCTCTGTCCGGCTGCGCCAGGGCAAGCTCGAGCAGGCGCTGGAGAACTTTCAGCGCGCCGTGCAGCTCGGTGAGGTCTACACCAGCCGGGCGGATACGGACCCGACGGGCTGGTACGAGCTGGCCGAGAACACCTACTACGTGGGCGAGGCGTACTGGGAGATGCAGAATGTCGCTACCGCCGCGGAACACATCCAGGCTGCCCTCGACTACGCGAGGAAAGCTGCAGCGCTCGCGCCCGATGACGTCGCCTACCGGTTCGAGGTGCTTTACGGCCTCAACAACATGGGTGCCATCTACACGCGCCTGAAGCGCTATCCCTCGGCGATCGCCTCGCTGGAATCGGCACTCGAAGAGAACGATGCCCTGCGGGTGCGTTTCCCGGAACGGCTGCAGGAACTGAAGGTTCAGGAAGCGGAATCCGTATCCTGGCTCGCGGAGATCCTGCCGACACTCGGCGATTATGAGCAGGGCTTCGTCTGGCACGAGCGCGAGCTCTCACTGCGGGAACAGCTCTTCGAGGAAACGGGCAACATTCACCAGCTGGCGCGGCTCTCGGATGCTCTGGGCTACTACGCCAGAACGCTCTCCGCCCTGGGTCGGGACGCCGAGGCCCGTGCGGCGCTGGAGCGGAGTAACGAGATCACCGCCCGCCTGATCCGCGAGGATCCGGAGAATGCACTCTGGAGCGTGCGCGGTCAGGTCGGCAGGATCCTGCTGGCAATGTCGGTGTTCCACGAGGGTGATACCGCTGCTGCCGTCAATCTGCTCGATCGGGCGGAGCAGGGCCTGCAGAACCTGCTCGCCGAGGACCGCAGCCGGGACATGGCGACGCTGCATGTGGCCTACATTGCTTCCTGTCGGGCTTACTTCGGCCTCGATCGACCGGAACAGGCGCTCGAGTATCTCGAGCACAGCTTCGAGATTCTGGAGCCGAGGCTTGGAGAAGACGAAGGTGGTGAAACTCTCGGCTATTACACCTCGGCGGTGATTCTCGACGCCGCGGCGCGGCGAGATGCGGGCAAAGCGCCGGACACCGCGCGCATCGAGCGGGCCGTGACGCTGCTGCGTGCCCGTGGCGAGCCTGATCAATCGATGACGGACGCGGCGGCGCTGGGTCTTCTGGAGCTTGCCGGCGATCTCGACGACAGGGGCTTGGCAGAGTTCGATCTCGTGACCGCGAAGGGATACCGGGCCAGGTTCTTCCTGCGCATGCGCGAGCTGCTGAGCGCCTGAACCCGTTCAGAGCTTCGCGCCGTACTCCGCCATCCAGGCGCCCATGGCGGCCTGCGCCTCGGGGTCGAAGTCGTCGCGCAGCAGCGCGATGCGGTCGCCTTCGAACTTTGCAGTCTCGGTGCCCGATATCACGAGATCCGGGCAGCCGGCCTTGGTGTACGTCACCGCCCACTGCATCGTCAGTGAATCGCCGTCGACCGTGGGTTTCTGGAAATCCGGCGTGCGGCTGTCCATCCTGCGGTCGAAGTTGTCCACACCACCCTTGAGTTTCGCCAGTACGGCTTCGCGGCCGCGCGCGTCCGGCGACCCTTCGTAGACGGCATCTTCGGTGAAGTACTCGGTGATGCGTGACCAGTCGTCGTCGACATAACTGCGCTCGAACGCTTCCGCGTAGGCTTGATAACGGTCAGCAATGCTCATCGTCTCTCTCCTCCCTGTTGAGAATCAGTCCCTGCGCCGAATGTTCGCGCGTCGGACCTGAGCCGTCCAGCGCGGGACTGTGTCTGCTCCGGGGCGCTGCTATGATTCCTGGATCGGACGCAGGAGGGGGACGTGACCGAGGAGACACTGACACTCAATCGTGGCCCGCTCACCTTTTCGGCGCTCGCCATGGGCAGCGGACCGCTGGTGCTGTGCCTGCATGGCTTTCCTGACAACGCCCGGAGCTTCCGGCATCAGCTGCCGGTGCTGGCGGATGCCGGGTATCGCGCGGTATCGGTGACGCTCAGGGGATACGAGCCGACCTCCCAGCCGGCTGATCGGGATTACAGCCTCGCCACCATCGCCGGTGACATCGTCGCCTTTCTCGATGAGCTCAGCGCCGGGACGGCGCACCTGATCGGCCACGACTGGGGTGCCGCCATCGCCTATACCGCCGGTGCTGCGGCACCGGACCGCTTCGAGAGCCTGACGACGATCGCGGTGCCCCATGCGGGTCGATTCGTCAACGAGGCAGTGCGCTTTCCCCGGCAGCTGGCGATGTCCTGGTACATGGGTTTCTTCCAGCTGCGCGGCCTGGCTGAACGCGTGGTCGAGCGGAGCGACTTCCGCTTCATCCGCTCTCTCTGGCGGCACTGGAGTCCCGGCTGGGCGGTGCCCGATGGGGTGCTCGAGAGCGTGATCGAGACCTTCCGCCAGCCCGGCGTGACCACCGCCGCGCTGTCCTACTACCGCGCCGCGCTGGCCCCGAGGGCATTCACACCTGCCGCGCGTGCGGCGGCCCGTTTTCCGGTTCCCGTGCGTACGCTTGCCATTACCGGTGATCGTGACGGCTGCATCGACACGCACGTCTTCGAGCGGCTCATGTACGCGCAGGATTTTCCGAACGGAATGCACCTGGAGCGGATTCCGGCAGCCGGCCACTTCGTACACCAGGAACGGCCCGAGGCGGTCAACCCGCTGATCCTCGACTGGCTGAGCCGATGAACTGGAATGCAGTCGGTGCCATCGGCGAGGTGCTGGGCGCAGCCGGCGTCATCGTCACCCTGGCTTACCTGGCTGTGCAGATCCGCCAGAATACGCGGTCGCAACGCACCGACGCGTATGGCCGGGCCCTGGACCGGGTCACGACGCTTCAGGGTCGGCTGGCCGAAAGCGACACGCTTGCCGATATTCTGCTGCGGGGCGTACCGGACAACCGCCTGCTGACGGCCACAGAGCGCGTGCAGTTCACATGGATCTTCTACGAGATGTTCAGCGGGTTCGAGTTCATGTTCCACGAAGCGCGCAACGACGGACTGCCCAGGGAGGTCTGGCAGCGCTGGGCCGACACCATCCGCTGGTGGATGACGTTCCCGGGAGTGCGTCAATGGTGGGCTGCTCATCCTGCGCCGTTCACCGCCGAATTCACCATGTTCGTGAACGAGCAGCTCGTCAGCGACGCCGCGGATGCGGCGGAGGCAGCACGCTGGATTGCCTATCTACGTAACGGCGTCACGGACGAGGATGGCCAGGCGCCGGACAGTTAGCCGCCCGACAGTGCGTGCAGGATGACGACCTCGCTGGTTCCCGACAGGCTTTCGTCGAGATTGCGCGTTCGCACACCACCCACGAAGAAGATGATGTGCGGGCGCATCTCGTCCTGCTCGTTGATCATGCGGAAGCGGATGCCGGGATAGCGGCGGTCCAGGTCGTGCAGCAGCTCATCCAGCGTAGCACCTTCGGCCTGCACCCGATCGACCTGATCGGTGTAGGAAAGCAGCGGCTGTGGGATGGTGACCTGCATGGGCGGGTCAACCAGCGACGCCCGCTTCCACCGCATAGATCTCGGGCAGGTGCGCTGCAAGGCAGTGCCACGTTTCACCCTCATCCGGGCTGCCCCATACCTCACCAGACGTCGTGCCGAAATAGACACCCACCGGATCCTCCCGGTCCAGGGAGAGACACTGGCGCTTGACGGTGTACCAGCCCCGTTCGGGAAGTCCCCGATCCTGCCGCTCCCAGCCCGAGCCCGCATCCCGGGTCCGGTACACGGCCGGCTTGCCGCCGGGACTTGTGCGCGGCCAGACGCTGGTGCCGTCCATGGGAATCACCCAGCAGGTGTCAGGATCCCGGGGATGTACACCCATGACGAAGCCAATGTCGCCGACGTCCCGGGGCATATTGCGGCCGATCCGTTCCCAGGTGGTGCCGGGGCGTACCAGGCGGTAGATGCCGCAGTGGTTCTGCTGGTAGAGCACGTCCGGGTACTGTGGATGGATCTGCACGCAGTGCGGATCGTGCTGCGGTCCCGTCTCCTTCCAGGCCAGATCGCCGTAGGCGGTTTCCATACCTTCGGTCGACGGATCCGCATTGGGTGAGGCCATGCCGTGGTTGAGCGGCGCCCAGTTCTCGCCGTGGTCTGTGGATTCGTAGACGCCGCCGCCGGACAGTCCGAAGTACATGTGGGCCGCGTTCCGTGGATCCACCTGGATGGAGTGCAGAACGGGACCGTCCGGTGTACCCGCCTGAGGATCCTCGGTGCGCAGCTCGTAGTCCGGGTGATCGTTGAAGCCGCGCACACTCTGCCAGCTCGCGCCTGCGTCCGCGCTCGTCCACAGCGCCTGGGGAGAGCTGCCGGCAAACCAGGTGTCGGGCTCGTCGACATGGCCGGGGCTGAGCCAGAACGTGTGGCTCAGCACGCGAGGCTTTTCACCCGGGCCAGCCTTGTCGAAGGCGGGCGGGCGGACGGCTTCGTGCCAGGTTCCGCCGGCGTCCCGGGATCGGAACACCGTCGGCCCGAGGTGGCCCGTGCGTGTCGCCGCCAGGAGCGTCCTGCCATCCCGGGGGTCGAGCACGGCGTGGTTGACGATGTGGCCGAGAAAGACCGGGTCACTCAGCTGCCATCCGGTCCGGCCGCTTCGCGGTTGCAGAAAGAAGATGCCCTTGCGGGTCGAGACGATGAGCGCCAGTCCAGGCGCGAGCCGGACACCAGCCGTTTCCATGGTCCTGTCCCCCTCTCCCGGTGTGCAGAGTGTCTGCGCATGGTCCGGGCAATGCAACACGGCGGGTGATCATTCAGAAAAATGCACGGCGCATTGGACCTCCAGCGTCGGATATGGCAGAACGCCGGTGCCGGAGCCCGGGTTCCGCGCGTGTATTCGAGAGATCACAAGGAGAGGACATGAGTCGAGTCATCGTCGCGGCCGGGCTGCTGATCTGCGCCGGTTGGGTCCAGGCGGACGATTTCGTCGTGATGAAGAACGGCGACCGGATCACGGGATCCATCGAGAAGATCTGGAACGGTGAGGTATTCATCGAGCCGGAATACGGCGATACCTACGCCATCGAGATGGAGCACGTGGCGTACATCCACACCGACGAACCCTTTGAAGTGGAGTTCCGGCGGGGTCGGAAGACGGAGATGGTGCTCGGACGGCTCGATCTGGATGATCGGGGACAGCCTGTGGTGAAGGTGGAGGAAACGGGAAAGACGTTTCCGCTGTTCGAGATCGACAACATGCTGGAGATAGAGGAATTCTTCGACTGGGGCCTGCGCAGCGACATCAGCGTCAACGTCTCCACCGGGAACTCGGAAACCAGCGCCGGGCGCGTCTTCATCCACGGCGACATGAAGCTCGGTGAGCACCGCCACCTGCTCGAATACACCCGTGATGCCTCCCAGGCGGACGGCACGATCACCAAGAACCAGACTCAGGTCAACTACGAGGACAAGTGGACCTTCCGTCCGGAGTGGTTTCTCAGGGGTGCTGTCTCCTGGACCCGGGATCCCGTCAAAGACCTGGACAGCAGAAGCCAGTTCTTCCTGGGCCCCGGCTATCACGTCTACGACGACTCGAAACGGACCCTGAACGTCAGCCTCGGTCCCAACCTGCTGGTGGAGGAGATCAGCGGTGAGTACGACGATTCGGTTTCGATTCTCGGCTCCCTTCGTTACGAGCAGAAGTTCTTCGATGACGACCTGGTGCTGTTTCAGCAGACCGACTATCAGGCCGTCGTCGAAGGTCGGAAGAACAAGATTCTGAACACGAAAACCGGCATGCGGCTGGACCTGCCGAGGGACATGTACGTCAATCTGGAGATCGACTACGACTACGAATCGGATCCGGCGGAAGGTCGCCAGAAGGAAGACGTGACCTATCTGGTAGGCTTCGGTATCGACCTTGACTGACGCCCGGCGCCCGGGCGCAACGGAGACATACGATGAAATCGAAAATCTGCGACCTGGTGGGCTGCGAGTTCCCGCTGTTCGCTTTCAGCCACTGCCGGGATGTCGTTGCGGAGGTGAGCAAGGCTGGCGGTTTCGGTGTGCTGGGGGCCGTGGCACACACACCGGAGTCGCTCGAGATCGACCTTGCCTGGATCGACGAGCAGGTCCAGGGCAGGCCCTATGGAGTGGATCTGATCGTGCCGACCAGCCTTGCCGACAAGGAAGGCACGCTGACACCCCAGGATCTCGAGGCCCGCATTCCACCCGAGCACAAGGCCCACGTGGAGCGGATCCTGGCGGAGAACGGCATCGACACCAAGGGGCTCTGGGATCGTCCCATCGCCGAAGGGATGGGCGACTCGCTGCGCGAGCGGGGTGCGAAGGCGCAGCTCGACGTGGCCCTCAGGCACCCGATCCGAATGGTGGTGAACGCGCTGGGCGTACCGCCGCCGTTCATGATGGAGGCGGCCAGAGAGAAGGGCGTCGTGGTCGGCGCGCTCACCGGCTCCCGGGAACATGCCATCAAGCACGTGGAGGCCGGCGTGGACGTGCTGGTGGTCTCCGGCACCGAAGCCGGGGGGCATTGTGGCGAGATCTCGACGCTCGTCGTGGTGCCGGAAGTGCTCGATACCATCCGGGAAATGGGTGCCGACACGCTGGTGCTGGCGGCAGGCGGCATCGTCACCGGTCGTCAGATGGCCGCCTGCATGGCCATGGGCGCTGCGGGCGCCTGGACGGGGTCGGTCTGGCTGACCACCGCGGAAGCGGAGACCGCGCCGGCGGTGAAGGAGAAGATGCTTGCCGCGACCTCCCGACAGACCGTGCGCTCGCGCAGCCGCACCGGCAAGTACACACGTCAGCTCCGCTCACCCTGGACGGACGCCTGGCAGGAAAAGGATGCGCCGGAGCCGCTGCCGATGCCGCTGCAGGGGCTGATCTCGGGCCCTGCGCTGACGCGCATCGACAGGCTGGCGGAGGCCGGTGACCCTAACGCCAAGCGGCTGGCCACCTACTGGGTGGGCCAGGGGGTAGGCCTCATGAACCAGCCCACCTCGGCCCGGGCCGTGGTCTACGCGTTCATGGAGGAGTTTGCCGAATCCTGCGAGCGGCTCGCCGGGTACCTGGACGACTGACCGGGTGCTGTTGCCGTACACTGATCAAAAGTCTGGGGAGAGGAAGCACAATGATTGACGTTTACTACTGGCCCACGCCCAACGGCTGGAAGGTCACCATCATGCTCGAAGAGTGCGGGCTGCCATACAGCGTCGTCCCGGTCGACATCGGCGGCGGCGACCAGTTCAAGCCCGAGTTTCTGCGCATCAGCCCGAACAACCGCATGCCGGCCATCATCGATAACGATCCGGCCGATGGCGGCGCGCCGCTGCCCGTTTTCGAATCCGGTGCCATCCTCGAGTACCTGGCGGACAAGGCGGGCGCCTTCCTGCCGACGGATCCGCGTGGCCGATATCGTGTGCTGCAGTGGGTGCACTGGCAGATGGCCAACCTGGGTCCGATGATGGGCAACGCCAACCACTTCAAGAACTACGCGAAGAACATCGCCGGTGATCCGGCACAGCTCGAGTACGGCACGAAACGGTTCGTCGGCGAGGTGGACAGGCTCGCCGGGGTCATGGATGCACAGCTTTCCGCCAACCCGTACCTGGCGGGTGAGGACTACAGCATCGCCGACATCATCAACTGGCCCTGGGCACGTCTCATTGGTCGTCTGCTCGATCTCGATGCCGATACCTGGGCTCCGTTTCCGAACCTCAAACGCTGGATCGACGAGGTGGAAGCGCGACC
>QJYB01000123.1 GCA_003247835.1 Gammaproteobacteria bacterium
GCGGTCGCGGCGAGCACCATCGCGCCGGCAAGCAGCTTCTGCTGTCCGCGCGACACCAGCTTCCTCGCCTGCCGTTCGTCATAGCTGATCCTGAGGTCCGCCCGGTGCGGCCCGAGCTGCGTGGCGCCCTGCTGCACGTCCCTGTCGAGGCTGTCCTCGAGAAGCGGCCCCAGCTCGGCCTCCCGGGACCAGCCCTGGTAGTACTCGAACCCCGGACCGGTGTCCAGCAGCGCCTGGCCGTACGCCTCCAGATCGTCGCGCACGGCATCAAGGGCCCGGCGGCGCGACACATTCAACATCTCGCTCACGGCGACGAATTCCGCGTCCCAGCTGCGGATGGTCGCCGGGCCGGCTTTCGACCGCAGGGCCGCATTCCGCTGCCGAAGGACCCGCCGGAACCGCCGCCACGTGTCCAGATACCCGTGTTCCACGTGGAACGCTATCCAGTCCAGGTAACGGCGGCGCTGCTCGGGGCCCCCCGCCACGAGGTTATGAACCTCCGGATCAACGACCTGGAGCGGCAACAACAAGGCAAGCTCGGCCAGTCCGGCGTCGGACGCACCATCAACCCGGACCGCCAGCCCCTCCCGTCCATTGCTGACGCCGAGCCGATGCCGCCGCTCGTGAACCTCGACTTCCCCGAAAAGGACGAATCCCGCGCTGCCATGCCTCGCCAGACCCGGCGGCGGCGCGCCCCGGAAAGACTTCCCGCGGCCCAGATACGCCAACGCCTCCAGCAGACTCGTCTTGCCAGAGGCGTTCGCACCATAGATCAGATTGAAAGTCGGGCTTAGTTCCAGCTGTACCTTTTCCAGGCAACGAAAGTCGGTCGCCGTGAACCGTAGGATCATTGTCCGGAGATTACCCTCTGCCCGGCCCTAGAGCCGCATGGGCATGACCACGAACGTGCTGTCGTCATTGCCTGGCTGTCGGATCAGGCAGCTCGAATTACTGTCCTGCACCGACAGCGTGACCTCGTCGCCGTCGACTGCACCCAGCGCATCCAGCAGATAATTGACGTTGAAACCGATCTCGATGTCTTCACCGCTGTACTCGACTTCGAGCTCTTCTTCAGCCTCTTCCTGTTCCGGGTTATGCGCCTGCAACACGACGCCGCTGTCCCTGATGACGAGCCGGATGCCGCGGTACTTCTCGTTCGAGAGGATCGCCGTACGCTGCAGCGCAGCCCGGAATACCCCCCTGTCTGCCTTGAGCTCGTTCGCCGACTCCTTCGGGATGACCCGCTCGTACTCGGGAAACCGACCGTCGATAAGCTTCGACGTGAACCGGATCCCATCGAGCTGAATCCGGACGTGGTTGCTCCCGAGTTCGATATCCAGGTCCCCTTCGCCCCCCATGAGCCGCTGCAGTTCCAGAACGCCCTTCCGCGGCACGATCACCTGCTGCTCGTTCATCTCGCCACCGAGTTCCGCCTGTGACAGGGCCAGCCGGTGGCCGTCCGTCGCGACCGACCGCAGGTACCGTCCTTTCGTCTCCAGCAGCATCCCGTTCAGGTAATACCTCACATCCTGTTGCGCCATCGAAAAATGCGTCTTCTCGATCAACCGCGCCAGCAGGTCCTGCGGCACCCGGATAACCTGGCCCGCCTTGATGTCCTCGACGACGGGAAACTCGGCCGCCGGCAGTGTCGCCAGGTTGAAGCGGCTCCGGCCCGCCTTCACGACAAGCTTCTCGCCGCTCACGCTGATATTCACGACCACCCCTTC
>QJYB01000085.1 GCA_003247835.1 Gammaproteobacteria bacterium
GTCTCACCTCGGACGCCATCGGCCAGCAGCTCAGGGCGGCGTACAGCGGCGCCAGGGTGCAGATCTTCAACGAGAACGATTCGGAGCTCGAGGTTCGCGTCATGCTGCCGGACGCCGAGCGGGACGATCTGGGCCGGCTCCAGCAGTTTCCCGTGCGTACCGCCGACGGTGATTACGTTCCGCTGTCCAACGTGGCCGTGCTCTACAACCGGCGCGGCATCGACGTGATCCGCCACACCAACACTCGCATGGCGGTATCGGTGAGCGCCAACGTGGATCCCGAGCAGGCAAACGCCATGTCCATCACCGAGAACCTGAGGGAAAACGTGGTTCCCGCCATTCTCGACCGCCACAACCTCGCCTTCGGCCTCGGCGGCAAGTCCCAGCAGGACGAGGTGGTGATGCAGACCATGATGCTCGGCGGCGTGCTCACCCTGCTGCTCATCTACCTGATCCTGGCCTGGACGTTTTCCTCCTATCTGTGGCCGCTGGCCATCATGATGGCCATTCCCTTCGGCTTCACCGGCGCCGTGCTCGGCCACTGGGTAACCGGCTGGGAGGTCGGTGCCATGACCATGCTCGCCTTCTTCGCGCTGACCGGCATCGTCGTCAACGACTCCATCGTGCTGATCAGCTTCTTCAAGCGTCACGTGGAAGCGGGGGTGCCGCTGCGAGACGCCATCGAGATGGCCGTGCGTTCGCGGTTCCGCGCCGTGCTGCTCACTTCGCTCACCACCATCGGGGGCCTGACCCCGATGATGTTCGAGAGCTCGTCACTGGCTTTCTACATGTCACCGATCGCCGTGACGCTGTGCTTCGGACTCGCCTTTGCCACGCTGCTGGTGCTCATCGTGATTCCGGCGCTTCTGATGCTGCTCGAATCGCTGCGCGAGCACCTGTCGCACCGGACGGGTCGGCTGATCGATGCCTTCAGGGCGTCGAGCGATCCCGCCACGAACAACGACCCACTTCTGATTCAACAGGGAGAACACTGATGTTCGCTCGCCTGCAATCCCTCACCCGTACACCCCGTCGCCGGCGGTTTGCCGCCGGGACGGGCTTCATCCTGATCGCGCTGCTCGCCAGCGTCTCCATCTTCGCCACCGGGCCGAATCCGGCGCCGGCCGTGCGCACGGAAAAAGCCTGGCCGGTCTCGGTGATCGAGGTGACCCCGGCGGCGATCCAGCCATCGTTCACGGCATTCGGTCGGGTGGAGTCGAGCAACGTGACGCACCTGAAGACCGACCTGAATGCCCAGGTCGCGGACATCCACGTGCGCGAGGGAGACTGGGTGGAAGCGGGTGACGAGCTCATCACCCTGGATGCGCGGGAGCTCGAGCTCGCCCTGGATGAGCGTCGTGCGGAGCTGGCCCAGCTCACCGCCAACCTGGCATCCGTGCGCACCCAGAAAGAGATGCTGGAAGCGTCCACCGAGCAGTACCGGTCCGTCTACCAGGTGGCGGAAAAAAAGCTCGAACGACACCGGGATCTGATGGCCAAGCGGCTGATCAGCCAGTCGCTGCTGGACGAGGTGACGGCGGAAGCGGACCAGGCCAGCATCCGCTACCGGGATCACATGCGGGCGCTGACGGACGTGCCGAACCTGATGGCAGCCGCACAGGCGGCGGTGGACCGGGCAACGGCTCAGGTCCGTCAGGCGGAGCTCGATATCGAGAAGACCCGGATCGCCGCGCCGTTCAGGGGTCCGATCCTGGGCGTATTCGTGGCGCCGGGCGACCGGTCGAACCTAGGCGCCACCCTCGCCGATATTGCGAACGCCGATGCTTTTGAGGTGCGGGTGCAGATCCCCGTCCGTTACGGCGACCGGCTCCACGACACCCTCGCCCGGGGCAGCGAGGTGACCGCCACCACGAAGGATGGGGTACCGCTCACCCTGTCGCGGCTGTCCAGCCGCGTGCGACCGGGGCAGTCCGGGCTCGATGCCTTCTTCGAGCTGCACGTGACCACGGGCTCGCCACATACGGCGCTGGGACGGCTGCTCGAGCTGAACGTGACCCTGCCGGAGGAGACGTCCGTGGTGGCGCTACCGGTCCAGGCGATCTACGAGAACGACCGGATCTACGCGGTCGAGGCTTCTTCCGCCGAGCCGGAAGGCGCGGCCACGGAGTTCCGCCTGGAAGCCATCACCGTGGAGCGGGTCGGCGAGATGCAGGACGAGAACGGCGAGCACCGGATTCTCGTTCGCTCGCCCGCCATCCACGACGGCGAGCGCATCATCACCACCCAGCTGCCGCGTGCGATCTCGGGACTGCTGGTGGAGCCCGCCTGACCGCCGGCGGATTCTGCCTCGGGGGCTCAGCTCAGGGGCGCTTCAGCGCCTCGAGCTGTTGCTCCAGTGACGGCAGGCGGGTGCCGGCGAGCCGCAGGAGCAGATCCTCCAGCGACAGCCAGGCGTCGCCGAGCAGCTGGCCCTTGCCCTGCTGGTCCACCAGCGCGCACTGGGCCAGCACGCGATCGATGGCCGCCTTCGAGCCCAACCGACGGACCAGCGCATCACTCACTCGACGTTTGAAGGGCGGTACCCGCCCTTCTGCGATCTGCCGCAGCTGACTGGTCAGCGCTCCGAGGATCGCGAACAGGGCCACCCCTTCCGCCTCGAGACCCCGCACCATGCGCGGAATGCGGCCCGCTTCTCCGTTCATCACCGCGTCGAGCAGCTCGAACACGTCGTAGTGGGCAGAGTCCTCGAGCGCGGCTGCCACCGCATCGGCGGACACCGGCTGAGGCAGATCGGCGAGCTTCAGCTTCTCCACCTCCTGCACCGCGGCGAGCAGATTCCCCTCCACCCGCTCCGCCAGGCAGGTGAGGCCTTCCGGCGTCAGGCTGAGTCCCGCGCGATCGAGCCGTCCCTTCAGCCACCCGGGCAGCTCAGCCAGGCTCACGGGCCAGATCTGAATCACCACACCGGCCGCGTCCAGCGCCTTGAACCAGGCCGAGCTCTTCTGGCGGCCGTCGATGCGGCCGCTGCGCAGCAGCAGCAGATTGTCATCGGCAGGTCGCTCGCAGTACGCGCGCAGCACCTCGGAGGCGTTCCTGTCGAAACCGCCACTCGGATTGCGCACGTCGAGGATCTTCTTCTCGGCAAACAGCGACAGGCTCGCCCCTTCCGCGAGCACGGCCTGCCAGTCGAAGCTGCCCTCGGCGTGAAGCACCGTGCGCTCGCTGAAACCCGCTGTCCGGGCAGCCTGCAGGATGGCGTCCGCCGCCTCTTCCACCAGCAGCGTCTCGTCGCCCGTGATGAAGTAGACAGGCGCCAGGGAGCCCGACGCCAGGTGCCCGGCCAGGTCCCGGGCCTTAAGCTGCACCGCGCTCGGCCGCCACGGCCGCATTGACAGCGCGGATGACCTGGTTCACCAGCTCGTTGACCATCTCCCGCTCGAGCAGGGTCTGCTCCTGGCTGCTCGCCACCGGATTGCCGCGGTCCACCACATAGACACGACTGGCGGTCAGCCAGGTCGGCTGAATCAGCACCTTGCCTGCGCCGTTCTTCACCGAGTACTGCACGGACAGGGCCGCCTCGTACTCCGCCACCCGGGCTTGCGCCGTCACCGCCACGTTGCGCCGCCCGGCACGGCTATCGAACAGCTCGATGACCAGGTCGGCATCGTCAGCATCCACCAGCATCAAGCCGGCACTCTCGAGCGCCCGGCCGAGCGGCTCGGCGAGCGGGTTGCGGGTGTTGGCAGTGACCCGTGCGGTCTCCAGATTGCCGGCCAGGTCCCAATTGCGCAGGTGGTAGCCACAGGCGGCCAGGGTGCCCACGGCGACGGTCCACAGCAGCAGCCTGCTGACCGTTCGCGTTACCGATCCCGGTGCTGCCCTTCGCCCCTTCACGTCACCCCACCACGATGTTCAGCAGCTTACCTGGCACCATGATCACCTTCTTGATCGTCTTGCCGTCGACGAACCGCGCGACGTTCTCTTCGCCGAGCGCGGCGGCCTGGGCGGTCTGCTCGTCGGCGCCCGCATCGACCTCCACGTGGCCGCGCACCTTGCCGTTCACCTGCACGACCAGGGCCAGGCGGTCCTGAATCAGCGCGGATTCGTCCACCTCCGGCCAGCGCGCCTCCACCAGCAGGCCCTTGCCGCCGAGCGCGGCCCACAGTGCCTGTGTGAGATGCGGTGCAATGGGTGACAGCACGACCACCGCGACTCTCAGCGCCTCGCGCACGGTGGCACGGTCCTGCCCGTTCGCCGGCTGGATACGGGAAGCCGCGTTGACAAGCTCGTGCACCGCAGACACCACGGTGTTGAACTGGGTTCTGCGACCGTAGTCGTCGTCCGCCCGCTGCAGGGTTTCGTGCGTCTTCCTGCGCAGCGCCCGCGCGTCCGCGCCCAGCGCTTCCTTGTCGAGCGACGGCACGGGACCTTCGGCGAGATGGTCCTGCACCAGGGTCCACAGGCGCCTGCAGAACCGACTCTGGCCTTCCACACCGGCCTCCGACCACTCGAACGCCTGGTCTGGCGGCGCGGCGAACATCATGGCCGTGCGCACCGCGTCGGCGCCGTACTTGTCGATCAGATGCTGGGGATTGCCCGCGTCGCCGCTGGACTTGGACATCTTCTTACCGTCCTTGAGCACCATGCCGAGCATCAGCAGCCGACGCCAGGGCTCGTCGGAGTCGAGCAACCCCTCGTCACGCATCAGCTTGTGATAGAAGCGTGCGTACAGCAGGTGCAGGATGGCGTGCTCGATACCGCCCACGTAGTGATCCACCGGCGTCCAGAATTTGGCCCGCTCGTCGACCATGGGCTCGTTGGCATCGGGACAGGCAAAGCGCGCCTGATACCACGACGACTCCACGAAGGTGTCGAAGGTATCCGTCTCGCGGCGTGCTTCGCCGCCGCACTCCGGACAGCGGGTCCGGTAGAAGCTCTCCATGGTGGTCAGCGGCGAGCGCACGCCTTCGAACTGCACCTCGGTGGGCAGCAGCACCGGCAGGTCTTCGTCCGGCACCGGCACGATGCCGCACTCCGGGCAGTGAATCATGGGGATCGGGCACCCCCAGTACCGCTGCCGGGACACACCCCAGTCCCGCAACCGGAAGTGGGTCTGGCGTCGGCCGCGACCCTTCGCTGTGAGCGCGTCCGCGATGGCGCCGAACGCATCGGCCGAGGACAGGCCGTCGAATTCTCCCGAATTGATCAGACGGCCGTAGGGCACGTAGGCCGCTCGGGAAAGATCGCATGCCGATGCATCCTCCCCTTCGGCAGGTTCGATGACCTGGAGGATGGGAATGCCGTACTTGGTCGCGAACTCCCAGTCCCGCTGGTCGTGGCCCGGTACCGCCATCACCGCGCCCGAGCCGTATTCCATGAGGACGAAGTTGGCGACCCATACCGGCAGCGACTCTCCGGTCAGCGGGTGCGTGACGGTGACGTCCGTCGGCACGCCCGCCTTCTCGAGGGTCGCGATGTCCGCCTCCGCCGTTTTCGTATGCGAGCAGGCCTCGACGAACTCGGCGACCCGCGGATCCCGCACGGCGGCTCCTGCTGCCAGCGGGTGTCCTGCCGCCACCGCCACGTAGGTGGCACCGAGCAGGGTATCCGGCCGTGTGGTGTAAACGGTCAGCACCTCGTCGGAGCCGACCACCGGAAAGTCGATCTCCACGCCTTCGGAACGACCGATCCAGTTCCGCTGCATGGTCTTCACCGAGTCCGGCCAGTCCGGCAGGTTGTCGAGCTCGCCCAGCAGTTCTTCCGCGTAGTCGGTGATCTTCAGGAACCACTGCGGCATCTCGCGGCGCTCGACCAGGGCACCCGAGCGCCAGCCGCGGCCGTCTTCCACCTGCTCGTTGGCGAGCACGGTCTGGTCCACCGGATCCCAGTTCACCACCGAGTTCTTCCGGTAGGCGAGACCCTTGCGGTAGAGCCGGGTGAAGAACCACTGCTCCCAGTGGTAGTAGGACGGATCGCAGGTGGCGAACTCGCGGTTCCAGTCGAAGCCGAAGCCGAGCGCGCGCATCTGCCCGCGCATGTATTCGATGTTGTCCCGCGTCCATCTGGCGGGCGGGATGCCGTTCTTGATGGCCGCGTTCTCCGCCGGCAGGCCGAATGCGTCCCAGCCCATGGGGTGCAGCACGTTGTAACCCTTGAGCCGCTTGTAGCGGTGGATCACGTCACCCAGCGTGTAGGTCCGGACGTGACCCATGTGCAGCTGCCCGCTGGGGTAGGGGAACATGGCCAGACAGTAGAACTTCTCCTTGTCACCCGACTCGGTGGTCCTGAAGCACTCCGAATCGGCCCAGAGCCGTTGCGCATCCTTCTCCACCTGGTGGGGGTCGTACGGCGTGCTCATAGTCGCGATCGATCAAGCTGAACGGGGCGCGAAATATACCAGCTATTGGCCGGGCTTTTTACCGGACGAGGCTGCGCCCGCCCGCCGCCGGCGGGTCAGGAGCAGGCCCACGGCAATGACCAGCAGCAGGCCGTACAACGGCCAGGGACCGAGCCGGTTGAACGGTGTGCGACCCTCCATGCGCCGGTACTCTCCGGGGAGCACACCGGCCTCGAACTGGGGCAGCCGGGCGCGGACCACGCCCCGGTCGTCGACGATGGCGGTGATGCCGTTGTTGGTGGCCCGCAGCAGCCAGCGGCCGTTTTCCAGTGCCCGCATTCTGGCGATGGCCAGGTGCTGCCACGGGCCGATGCTGTCGCCGAACCAGGTGTCGTTGGAGATGGTCAGCAGCACGTCCACGTCCTCACGCACCAGCTCCGGATAGACGATCTCGTAACAGATGGCCATGCTCGCCCGGCCGCCGTTGACGCGGATCGGCGCCTGGTTCCAGGCACCCGGCCGCGAGTGGGACATGGGCAGATCGAAGAAACCGATGATCCCGCGGAGCAGCTCCTCGAACGGCACGTACTCGCCGAACGGCACCAGACGGCGTTTCACGTAACGGCCTTCCGCGGTGCCCAGACCTCTGGCGGTGTTGAGAAAGTCGTAGGTCCCGTCCGTGTGAACCTCCACGGCGGGCAGTCCGAGCACCAGCGCGGATCCGGTCGCCTTGCCCCGCTCGTCGAGCACGGCGAGCAGCTCTGCTGCCTGGTGGTCGAAAACCGTCAGCGCCGCCTCGGGCCAGAGGATGAGGTCAGCTCCCCAGTAGGGCTCGGTGAGCGTACGGTAGTGGCGGATGATGGGCAGCCGAGTGTCCGCTTCCCACTTGGTGGTTTGAGCCACGTTGCCCTGTACCAGCGCCGCGGTCTTCAGCTCCCCGGGCTCCGTCCAGCTGATCCGGGAGATACCGGCACCGACGAGCCAGGGCAGCAGGGCCACCGCCATCCAGAGTCCTGCCCGGCGGTTTCTGACCGGCCTTGCGCTGCCACCCCGCCAAAGTGTCCTGCCAGCGAGCACAAAACCCATGGCGCTGACGGCGGTCATGGTGGAGACCAGCACCACGCCGCCCAGGGGCGCAAAGCCTGACAGCGGTGAGTCGATCTGACCATAACCGGCAGCGAGCCATGGGAATCCGGTGAGGAACCAGGTGAGCAGCCACTCGAACCCGATCAGCAGAATGACGAACCAGGCAGCGGCACGAACCCATTCTCGGTACTGGACCTCGTTGGCGGCCTGGCTGTCAGGGGCGCGGCACAGGCGTCTGAAGAGCCAGCCCGTGAGCAGCGGGAAGAGCGCCATGCCACCGGCAAATATCAGCACGAGAAAACCGGCCAGGACCGGCGAGGCATGGCCGTAGTCGTGGATGCTGAAGTACACCCACGACACCCCGACGCCGTACAGACCGAGGCCGTAAAGCCAGCCGATCAGGATGCCCCGGCCGCGATCGCCCATGAGCAGCACGAACCACAGGGCCAGAGACAGGGGGCCGAGTGGCCAGATGCCGAAGGGCGCCATGGAGAGCGGGAGCAACCCGCCCGCCACCAGGGCGAGCAGCGGCCGGATCAACGCTGCCGGACTTGGAGCAGGCGCACCCGCCGGGAGTCGGCGTTGAGTACCTTGAACTCCAGGTCGTCGATCTTCACCCGTTCACCGCGCTCCGGCAGATGGCCGAATGCCTTCAGGACGATACCGCCGATGGTGTCGAACTCCTCGTCGTCGTACTCACGATCGAAGTACTCGTTGAAGTCTTCCACGGTGGTGGTCGCTTTGACGTTCCAGGTCTTCTCGTCGAGCTGATTGACGTAGCGTTCCTCGTCGATGTCGTGCTCGTCCTCGATGTCACCAACGATCTGCTCGAGCACGTCCTCGATGGTCACCACACCGGATACGTGACCGTACTCGTCCACCACCACGGCCATGTGGTTGCGGGTGGAGCGGAAATCCTGCAGCAGCACCATCAGCCGTTTGCTCTCCGGCACCACGGTGGCCGGGCGGATCATGTCCTTGATGTTGAAATCGCGGCTTTCCTTGAGCGCCAGCTGCAGCAGGTCCTTGGCGTGGAGGATGCCTTTCACATCGTCCAGATCGTCGCCGATGACGGGGAATCGGGAGTGCCGCGCTTGCACCACCTTTCTGAGGATCTCTTCCGCCGGCTCGTCGTCCCTGAGGTAGGCCATCTGCGTGCGGGGAATCATGATGTCCCGCGCCTGCATGTCCGAAACCTGCAGTGCGCCGAAGATGATGTTCAGCTCGTTCGCATCCACCAGCTGACGATCGGCTGCATCCCGGAGGGTTTCTCTGAGCTCGAGCCGATCCGACGGTTCCCCGGAAAACAGCTCGGAAAACCAGTCCAGAAAGGAACGGCGTCCGTCGTGTTGATCGCTCATCGTTCTACAGAGAGGTCGGTCAGGCTGCGCGATACGGATCTGCAATGCCCAGACGACCCAGGATCTCCCTTTCGATGTCTTCCATCACATCCGCCTCGACCGGATCGACGTGATCGTAGCCGTACAGATGCAGCATCCCGTGGACCACCATGTGCGCATAGTGCTCGCCTGCCGGCTTACCCTGCGCCTGCGCCTCCCGAATCACAACAGGATCGCAGATCACGATGTCCCCCAGTATCTTTCCCTTCCCGTCCGGCAACGTGAGATCTGCCGGAAAGCTCAAGACGTTGGTCGGTCTGTCGATGCCCCGGTATTCCCTGTTCAGCGTCCGGGATTCTTTTTCGCCGACGATCCGGACGCAGACGTCCGTCCGCGCCGCCACGTCATTCATCCGTGCCATGACCCGTTCGGCCCACAGGGCGAGGGTCTTTTCCCCGGGAGCAGAGGCATCCGACACGGCACGCTGTACCTCAACCGGCACGGCTGCCGGGCGTGCCGGGCAGCGCATCGCCTGAACCGTCCTTCCGATCACCTCCGCGCGTGGTGGTCCTGTCCGGGGCCGAGTAACGGTCGTAGGCATCGACGATTTTCTGCACCAGCGGGTGTCGGACCACGTCCCTCGAATCGAAGTGGGTGAAGCTGATGCCTTCTATGCCTTCGAGCACGCCTACAACGTTGATCAGACCTGACTGCTCGCCTCGCGGCAGGTCGATCTGGGTGACGTCGCCAGTGATCACCGCCGTAGAGCCGAAGCCGATTCTGGTCAGGAACATCTTCATCTGCGCGACGGTGGTGTTCTGCGACTCGTCCAGAATGATGAACGCGTTGTTCAGCGTCCGGCCGCGCATATAGGCGAGCGGCGCGACCTCGATGATGTTGCGCTCGATGTACTTGTTGACCCGTTCGACCCCCATCATCTCGTAGAGCGCGTCGTAAAGCGGTCTGAGGTACGGATCGATCTTCTGAGCCAGGTCACCGGGCAGGAAGCCGAGCTTCTCCCCTGCTTCCACCGCCGGCCGCACCAGCAGGATGCGGCTGACGCGTTGAGCCTCCAGCGCCTCCACGGCGCAGGCGACGGCCAGGTAGGTCTTGCCCGTGCCTGCCGGGCCGATCCCGAAGTTCACGTCGTGCTCCCGCACCGCACGGGTGTACGCGGTCTGATTGCCGCCGCGGGGTTTGACCGTCTTGCGCATCGTCTTGATGACGTCCGCGCCGGGCCCTTCGCCACCGACCGTTTCCCGGGCGAGCAGCTCATCCACGCCCGCTTCCTGCAGAAACAGATGCACGGTATCCGGGTCGATGCTTTCCTGGCCCACCGTCTCCCGGTAGAGCTGCGACAGAAGCGCTCCGGCAGCCTTCACGCGGGGCTCCGGGCCGCTGATCTGGAACACGTTACCCCGGTTGCGGATGTGCACGCCGAGACGCTTCTCCAGATGCCCGAGGTTCTGGTCGAAAGGCCCGCACAATGCCGCGAGACGGAGGGGATCGTTGGGTTCAAGCGTGAGGTTGGTGGTCAGAGGTACCACCCTGGGGTCCGGACCGGCATCCCGGCCCGCTGCTTGTCTGTTTTCCGAACCAGGCGCCCTTTCAACGCCGTCGGACTCGCTCCGCAATCCGGAGGGTTCTTCGTTCAATGTCACCCCTGCGCGCTGAACGTCGCGCAACCATCGAGTCCACAGGATATCTGTCCGCTGTGACCTGTCAAATACAGATTCCCGCCCGTCATACGGGCGTTTCAAGCACGGATCCGGCCCCCGGGGGCCTGTCCTGGTTCCGGCACCGGCTGACACAGCGCGCCACGCAGTGAGTTGGGCAGCGCCGCCTCGATCCGGACCTGCACGAAGGACCCTACCAGATCCGTCGCCGTTGCCGGAAAGTTGACGACCCGGTTGTTCTCCGTGCGGCCCTGGAGCTCACCGCCGTCCTTGCGGGAGGTACCGGTCACCAGCACCCGTTCCGTGGTGCCCACCATGCGCTCGGCGATGTCGGCTGCCTGCTCCCTGAGACGCTGCTGCAACCGCTCGAGCCTCGCCTTCTTCACGTCCAGGGGCGTGACGTCCGCCAGCGCTGCCGCCGGGGTGCCGGGTCGGGCGCTGTAGATGAAGCTGTAGGAGACGTCGAAACCGACCGCTTCGATGAGGTCCATGGTCGCTTCGAAATCCGCCTCCGTTTCACCGGGGAACCCGACGATGAAATCCGAGGACAGACTGAGCTTCGGCCGGATCTCTCTGAGTCGCTGGATCTTCTCCACGTACTCGGCCGCCGTGTGGCCCCGCTTCATACGTGCGAGTATCCGGTCAGAACCCGACTGCACCGGCAGGTGCAGATGATTCACCAGTTCCGGCACAGACGCGTAGGCAGCGAGCAGCGATTCGCCGAACTCCACCGGGTGCGAGGTGGTGTAACGGACACGATCGATACCGTTCACCGCGGCGACGTAGTGAATGAGCTCGGCCAGGTCCGCCACGTCACCGTCGATCGGTCCGCGATAGGCGTTGACGTTCTGTCCGAGCAGATTGACCTCGCGCACGCCCTGGCGGGCAAGAGCCTGGACCTCGGCAATGACGTCCGCCACCGGTCGGCTCACCTCTTCCCCGCGAGTGTAAGGCACCACGCAGAAGCTGCAGTACCGGCTGCAGCCTTCCATCACCGAGACGAAAGCGCTGGGACCGTCGGCCCTCGGCTCCGGCAATCGGTCGAACTTCTCGATTTCCGGAAAGCTCACGTCCACCAGCGGCACCCGAGCCGGTGCCGGACGGATCATCTCGGGCAGCCGGTGCAGTGTCTGGGGCCCGAAGACCACGTCGACATGAGGCGCGCGGGCTTGAATCGCGTTTCCTTCCTGGCTTGCGACGCAGCCGCCCACGCCGATCACCAGATCCGGTCTGGCTGTTTTCAGCGCTTTCCAGCGGCCGAGCTGGTGGAAGACCTTTTCCTGTGCCTTTTCCCGGATCGAGCAGGTGTTGAGCAGCAGCACGTCCGCCTCCTCGGCGCTGCCGACCAGCTGGAACCCATCCGATTCCCGCAGCAGGTCTGCCATCCGCGCCGAGTCATACTCGTTCATCTGGCAGCCGTGGGTCTTGATGTACAGCTTCTTCATGACGGGTCGAGTGGGCGTTTTGCCTCGCGCATCACGGTGAACGCGCTCCAATCGTCGGAGAATTTATCGGGACAGGAAGCAAGGGCCGGCGATTATAATGGCTTGACTGACCAGCAGACACCCATATATCCCTGACAGACCGGGTGCCTGGAGAGCCTGCAGCCCCGACCCGGATCCAGGATATTAAGCAACAATATTTACGGTAATCGTCGAGAACCCATGTCCGATACCCCGCAGCACATCTACAAGGTCGTCTTCCACAACCAGGGCCACATCTACGAGGTCTACGCGCACAACATCTACCAGAGTGACCTGTACGGCTTCATCGAGGTGGAGGACTACATCTTCGGCACCCGCTCCAAGCTGGTGGTGGATCCGGGCGAAGACAAGCTCCGCCAGGAGTTCGACGGGGTCCAGCGCAGCTTCATCCCCATGCACGCGGTCATCCGCATCGACGAGGTGGAAAAGGAGGGCGTCGCCAAGGTGACCGATTCCACGGGCTCCAACGTGATGCCGTTCCCCATGCACGTGCCCCGGGACGGGGGATCGACCTGACCCGACGCAGCCTGATGCTGCACCCCCTGGATCACGCCGAGCACACGCCCGGGAAAGCCGCCTGGTACTTCCGGGACGCGGTCATCAGCTACGGCGAGCTGGCGGTTCTTGCCCTCAAAGGTGCGAAGTTCCTGCGTAAGCTCGGTCTCCAGACGGGCGACGGGATCGCCGTGCTCGCCGAGAATCAGGCGGACTCCCTGGCGCTGTTCTGGGCCGCTCAGCTGTCCGGACTCTACTACACAGCCATCAGCGTCCAGTTCCAGCAGCGGGAAATCGAATGGATTCTCGCCGACTGTGACGCCAGCGTCTTCGTCACCAGCCGTGCCCAGCTGGAAAAGGACGTCACGGCGCCGCAACAACATCGGTTCGTTCTGGACGAATGGCGCGACGTCATCGCCGGTGAGACCGAATCGCTCATCGCCGACGCGGCGGAGGGCGCGGAGATGCTCTACTCCTCGGGCACCACGGGCAAGCCCAAGGGTGTCCGTGCCAGCACACCCGGTGCGCCGCTCGGTACCGTCTCCGAGCTGTTCAGGCGACGTCTGGACCTGCACCGCATCGATGACCGGACGATCTACCTGTCCACCGCGCCGCTCTATCACTCCGCACCCCTGCGCTACAACAATATGGTGCACCGTTCCGGGGGCAGCAGCGTGATCATGCCCCGCTTCGATGGTGCGGCGAGCCTCTCGCTCATCGAGCGCTACCGTGTCACCCACAGCCAGTGGGTACCCACCATGTTCGTACGCCTGCTGAAGCTGCCTGAGGATGTCCGCACCGGACATGATCTCAGCAGTCATCGGGTAGCCATCCATGCTGCCGCCCCCTGCCCGGTGACGGTGAAGCAGGCCATGCTCGACTGGTGGGGACCCATCCTGTACGAGTACTACTCGGGCACCGAAGGCAACGGTCAGACGGCCATCTCACCCGAGGAGTGGATCCGGTATCCCGGGTCCGTCGGTCGACCGATCCTTGGCCGCTTGCACATCACCGATACCCAGGGTCGTGAGCTGCCGCCCGGCGAGTCGGGTCACGTCTACTTCGAAGGCGGTCCGCGATTCGAGTATTACAAGGACCCCGTAAAGACCGCTGCGGCCTACGACGCCCGCGGCTGGTCGACGCTGGGTGACATCGGCCACGTGAACGAGGCGGGCTATCTCTACCTAACCGATCGCGCCTCGCACATGATCATCACCGGCGGCGTGAACGTGTATCCCCGGGAGGTGGAGGACGTGCTGCTCGAGCACCCGGCAGTTCAGGACGCTGCCGTATTCGGCGTGCCGGACGAGGAGTTCGGGGAGTCGGTTCGCGCCGCCGTGGAAGTGGTTCCGGGAGCCTCGGTGAGTGCCGCGACACTGATCGAGTTCTGCCGGGCCCGGCTCGCTCATCTGAAGTGCCCGAAAGACGTGGAGTTCCACACTGCTCTGCCGCGTCACCAGACCGGCAAACTGTACAAGGAATTGCTCAAGAAACCGCGTTGGCCCGGGTGAAGCCACGGTAAACGTGGTCTGGATCACAGACTGCTCGTGACCCCCATGTTTCCATCGTCAATCTTTCCGGCAGCAGTATCGTACGGGACTGATGGGCAGCAGGCGCAGGGAACGGGCAGGATATCGGGTCGAACGCCAGCTGCTGCTGCTCGTTTCGATGTTCGCGTGGGCGGCACTCGCTCCCCTGACCGCCATCGCGCTGGGGCTGGTGGACGTGCCACTCTGGGTTCTCACCTGTGTCGTGGCGGTGGCTTTCGCGGCCACCACAGCGCTCATGATCCGCCTGCTGCGTCGACGCTTCGCCCTGCTCAGCCGCCTGGAGCAGCTCACGCGCCACATCATCCGTGGCAACTATGCCTATCGGGTCACGGTCCGCGAACAGGACGAGTTTCAGTCCCTGGGCAACGCCTTCAACGAGATGACCGATCAGCTGCAGGCTTCGCTGAAATCCAGTCAATCCGTGGCCGACATCGACCGCCTGATTCTCTCTTCCGCCGATCTGGACACCGTGGTGCGCAAGGTGCTGCTCAGCGCCCGGATGGACAAGGTCGAGATCTCACTCTTGCTCAAGCTCGATGGGACCAATCGCCGCGTGGTCCGCTACCGCCTGCGGCATCGCGAGCTGGCCGAGGATCCGGTGACACTCAAGGAAGCGTCCGAGGACACGCTGCGGGACATTGACGGTTACGAGCGCCTCGCGCGCCGCCTCTCCGGGACACAGGTCCGCTCCTGCCTGGCTGTTGCTGCGGACAGCACCATCACCGGTGCGCTCATCGCAGCGGCCGACCGGTCGCTCAGCGCCAGCGAAGCGAAGCAGCTAACCGATCTGGCGGATCGGCTTTCCGTGGCTATCACCAACATCCAGCGATCGGAGATTCTCTTCCAGAAGGCCCACTTCGACGAGCTCACCGGTCTGATCAACCGGCATGCCTTCCAGGAGAACCTGCGTGAGCACATCTCCCGATCCTGGCGCGGCGAAAAAGGAGCGGTGCTGTTCATCGACCTAGATGGCTTCAAGAAGGTGAACGACACCGAGGGTCACAAAGCCGGGGACCGGCTGCTGGTGATCATCTCCGAACGTCTGCGCGCCTGTCTCCGGGAAGTGGACACCATTGCCCGCATGGGGGGCGACGAGTTCGCCGTGATCGTTCCCGGCTGCGACGACGAGAAGTCCATCTCCCAGCTCTGCGAACGGATCATCGGCTCCGCCATCCAGCCCATCGTCGTCGATCGAATGGAACACACCGTAGGCGCCTCAATCGGTGTCGCTCTCTTCCCGGACGACGGCAGAAAGGTGGACGAGCTGATCATGAAGGCGGATTCCGCCATGTACCGGGCCAAGGAAGCCGGCCGCTCCCGCTTCGCCTTCTTCGACGACACGCTCAACGAAGCGAATCGTCACCGCGTGCTGGTAGAAAGCCGTCTGCGCGGCGCCCTGTCGCGCAACGAGCTGATGCTCCACTTCCAGCCCAAGCTCAACCTGGCTGACCGATCCGTGACCAGCGCCGAAGCACTGCTGCGCTGGTCGGACGACATGCTCGGTCAGGTACCACCGGACATCTTCGTGCCGATCGCGGAAGAGACCAATCTGATTCACGACTTCACTGCCATCCAGGTGAACCGCACGGCGGACCTCGTCGCCGCGGCCGATGCAGTCGGTGTCCGGCTCGACAGCGTGGCCATAAATGCCTCCGCCAAGCAGCTCATGACCGAAGGTTTCGCCATGGCGCTGCTGTCCATGCTCGATCAGCGCCAGCTGCCGCACGGAAAGATCGAGATCGAGGTCACCGAATCCGTGTTCGCCCACGACAAGCAGATGGTTGTCCAGGAGCTGGAGATCCTTCAGGCGGCCGGCATCAAGATCGCCCTGGACGATTTCGGCACCGGATTCTCCTCACTGAACATGCTTCGCGAGCTGCCTCTCGACGTGGTGAAGATCGACCGCTCCTTCGTCACCGAGCTGGAGACGTCGGATCAGGCCCGCATCCTCGTGCAGCATCTGATCAGCATTGCCACCACTCTCGGTAAGGAAGTGGTCGCCGAAGGGGTGGAAACGGAGGTGCAGCTCAAGCACCTGGAGGAAGCCAACTGTCACACGGTGCAGGGCTACCTGATCTCCCAGGCGCTGGGTATGGAGGCGTTCCTGCATCTGCTCGCCGAGTGGCAGAACGAGGAAACACAGCCCCAGCTGCACCTGGTCTGAGTACGGGGCTGCTCAGTAGCCTTCGTCGAGCAGCGGAAACGCGCTCAGCACGTGGGATGTACCGAACGGCCGGGTCCGCTCCATGAGCCCCGGGTTCAGATCGGTGAGTCGGCTGATCCCGAGCAGCGCCATGCTGATGCGGATCTCCTGCTCGATGAGTTCCAGCGCCCGTATCACACCGTCCTTGCCGCCAGCCGCCATGGCCAGTCCTTCCAGCCGGCCCATGGAAACCACGTCAGCGCCGAGGCAGAGCCCCTTCACCACGTCGGCACCGCGCAGGAAGCCACCGTCCACGATCACCGGCGCCCGGCCGTCCACCGCCGCCACCACCTCGGGCAGGGCATCGATGCAGGCACGTGTGTGGTCGAGCTGGCGACCGCCGTGATTGGAGACCCAGATCACATCTACCCCCGCTTCGACGCAGCGGCGGGCGTCCTCGGCCACGTTCACCCCTTTGACATACAGCGGTATGTCGAACGCCTCCTTGATATGCGCGACCGTCTCCCAGGTCATGCGCGCCTGGGCGCCGAAGTCCGCATTGTCCACCCGGGTTCCGGACGGGGGTACGAACCCCTTGAGGATGTCCCGTTCCCGGCGTGAATAGGTCTGCGTGTCGGCAGTCAGGCAGAAACCCGTGTATCCGGCGTCCACCGCCCGCGCGATGATGTCGTCCATCCAGCCCTGATCACCCATCAGGTAGAGCTGATAGACGCGCGGTCCCGGTACCCGCTCGGCCACCGTCTCGAAATCCGGCAGGCAGACCGAGCTCAGCGTCTGCAGCACGCCGAACTCGGCAGCGGCCCTGGCGACGGATTCACCACCGCCGGCTTCGAAGAGCTGCACGGAGCCGATGGGCGGCAGCATGACGGGAATGCGCAGCGGCGTGCCCAAGAGCTCGGTCGTGACGTCCACCTCGCTGACGTCGTTGAGAATCCGCGGCCGGAACACCCAGGATTCCAGACCATGACGGTTGCGCCTGACCGAGCTCTCCGTGTCCGCACCGCCTATCAGGTAGTCCCAGGCTTCCGGCCCGAGGTTCTCCCTGGCACGGGTCACCATCTGCTGCAACGTTCTGAAGTCTTCGCTCGACATACCTGCACACACCGGGCAAAACGGACCACATGGTAGTGTACCGTGCCACCACTAAACAGGGTGGCGCAGCTCGCTCGCACGCTGCAGTAGAATGGCCGCCTTCGAAGAATGCAGGAGCCGGAAACATGCCAATCGTCATCGTAGGTGCCGGACACGCGGCCGGACAGACAGCCGCGAGCCTCCGTCAGGATGGATACGAGGACGAGATCATCCTCATCGGCGACGAGCCGTTCATTCCCTACCAGCGCCCGCCGCTGTCCAAGGCTTATCTGTCCGGTGAGCAGGGCATCGAGCGCGTCTATCTGCGCCCCGAGAAGTTCTACCATGACAAGAATGTCACGGTGAAGACGAGCACCACGGTCACCGGTATCGATACGACGGCGAAAACCGTCACCACCGACGCCGGTGAGACGATCCCCTACGACAAGCTGCTGATCGCCACCGGTGGCCGTCCGCGCAGACTCAACATTCCGGGCAGTGACCTCGGTGGCATCCACTACCTGCGTACCATCGAAGACGTGGACGCGATACGCGACGAGTTCGTCGCCGGGCGGAAACTCGTCATCGTCGGGGCGGGCTACATCGGTCTCGAGGTGGCGTCAGTTGCCGTGAAGTACGGCCTGGAGGTGCACGTGCTGGAGACGGAGTCGCGCGTCCTGCAGCGCGTCACCACGCCGGAGATGTCCGATTACTACCATCGTCTGCACACCGGCCGTGGTGTGCACATCCACACGTCGACCATGGCGACCGGCTTCCAGGGTGAGGGCGGCAAGGTTACCGCCGTGGAGTGCGGCAAGCAGTCCTTCCCCGCGGATCTGGTCATCGTCGGCATCGGCATCATCCCGAACACGGAGCTGGCCGAGGCCGCCGGCATTGCCTGCGGTAACGGCATCCTCGTGGACGATCACTGCCGTACCTCCGCCCCCGACGTTTACGCGGCCGGGGACTGCGCGAACCATCCCGACCCCCTGCAGGACCGGCGCCTGCGTATCGAATCCGTACCGAATGCCATGGAGCAGGCACGGGTGGTCGCGGCGAACATGTGCGGCGGCGACAAGGTCTACACCGCCACTCCCTGGTTCTGGTCCGACCAGTACGAGCTGAAGCTGCAGATGCTGGGATTCTCCGCGGACGGAGACACCCAGGTGCTGCGCGGTGACATGAACGCCAACCAGTTCGCCGTCTTCTATCTCAAGGACGGCAAGGTAGTGGCGGCGGACGCGGTGAACAGCCCCAAGGAGTTCATGATCTGCAAGCAGCTGATCGGCAGGTCCGTGGATCCCGCCGTGCTGGCGGACCCCGACTCGGACCTGAAGAGCCTGCTTGCCTGAGCGCGAGCGCGTGGCAGCCACTACGTACAACCCACGATAGGGTCCGGCGCCGCCTAGGGGGATACTGTTGGCAGTAGCGGATGGGAACGTCTCCTCCTCTCCCCTCTCATCCGCTGGCAAAGAAACGCCGGATCGGCAGATCC
>QJYB01000070.1 GCA_003247835.1 Gammaproteobacteria bacterium
AATACCTCGGCCACCCAGTTTAGTTCCGCCTGATCCTCGAAGATCACCAGATGCCCGCCGAGTTCTTCGGCCCACTGTTGAGCCGTTTCCCAGTCGCAGTAATCCAGGGTCAGGGTTCCCCCTCGCAGACGCTCTTGACCGCTTCCGAGGCGTCCTGAACGTTCCGTGTGGAAGCGAACCGCTGCAGAGCAGCCATGAGCGATCTGGGCAGCAGGTAATTCTGGGTTTCCGGCGGCAGTGCCTGGATGCCGCGTGTGTACTCCCGGGTATCTTCCGGGAGAATGCTCATGCCCTCGCTGACCCGGACCACGTCTCCGCTCAGGAGCTGCCGCTCGCGCAGCGCGGCACGGCCCTTGTATCCCATGATCGCCATGGCCCAGAGCATGAGCACGAAACAGGATTCCTGCTCGTAGTCCTTCAGCACGACGTAGAGACTCCGCTCCTGGACGAATTCCTCGCCCGCGGCAGCCCGCTCCGCCTGTTCCTGGAGAATCGCGTCCGCATTGGGGCGGATCACCGTGATGTATACGAGGTGCACCAGGATCACGGAGATGATGAGCGCTACCACCTGATAGACGAGTTCGAAAGGGAGTTGGCTCCGGAGAGAGCTGTCACTGACGCTGGCCATGGCTGGTACTGCGGTCTCCTCAGATATCGACGGGGAAAGCGACGGCGAAGTCTTCGGAGATCTCCTCCGTGGGAATGAACACCTCGGCGGAAGGTGCCGGTTCCTTCGAGTCGGCGGGCTTGGACGTCTCGGTGGCCGTCTCCTTGGCGGTGTCTTCCGGCGGGGCCTCCGCAGCCTGAACCGCATTGAGAAGACAGGAGGCGACGGCGAGCAGCAGAGCCGCCAGCCGGGGTGGCGTGATCAGGGCGTGTTGTGGTCGGAACTTCATTCGGTGCGTCGGGTCCTTCGGGCTCTGGCCATTGTAACTACTGGAGGGACCGTTCAGCGTCAATTGGGTTCCGCGAAGCGGGCGATCCGGAAACCCACGTCCTGACGGCCGTCCAGACCGTAATCGCGAAACGATATCCTGAGGTCCGTGATGGTACCGTGCATCCAGCTCGAGCCACGGATCACGTGATACTCCCCGGTTCCTGGACCCAGCGGATCCACCACGGCGGCGGGATCCGGAATCTCATAAAAATCGTTCACCCACTCCGCGACGTTTCCGGACATGTCGTACAGCCCGAGCTTATTGGGAGCGTAGGTACCTACGGGCGCCGAGACGATGTAGTTGTCGTTGTAGCCGAAGATGATCCGGCCCACCAGGTGCGCGGCGGAGCGATCAGCATAGTTGCCGTGGCGATCGGGCGGGGGCAGGTTGGCGCCCCAGGGAAAGCGCAGAGGTTTTTCCGCGTCCACCTGCCGCACGCTGTAAGCCCATTCGGCCTCGGTTGGCAGGCGGTATCCCGTGGCCTGAGCATTGATGCCCGTGATCCTGCCGGATTCCGTCAGGTAGAACCGTGGCAGCTTCTCCCGGTCCGACAGCCAGTTGCAGTAAAGGGCCGCGGATTCCCAACCGACATTGGCCACCGGCTGCTCCGGCTTGCCGAGCTCCTGCTCCTCGAATGTGCCGGAGTTGTGCGTCGGGTCGAAGACCTGAAACTGGGCGTTGGTGACTTCCTGAGTGCCGATGTAGAAGAAACGCTGCATCTGTACTTCGCGCAACGTCTCGTTGGCCCGCCTGCCGGGCTGGCGCCGGGACGCTCCCATGGTGAAAGGTCCCGGCTTGACCAGCACAAGGTCCTGACCGCCCGGGCTCCTGATCCGCGGTTTCAGAGCCGCGAGGCGCGCTTCCTCCAGTGTCAGCAGCTTCACCCTGACTTCCTGCACCAGTCCGCTCTTCGGTGTGATCTCGGCCTCGTATCCGGCATAGCCCGGCAGGCGGACCGAGAGCTGGTGGGTCATTGTCGGCAGGTTGAGCGTTTCGCTGCCGCGGCCGCGGCTCTCGCCGTCGACGAAGATCTCCGCCTGCGGTGGATCCACGGTGACCACGACATCGCCCATCTGGCGCTGGAGGCTCAGATTCAGCGCGCGTTCCTCGCCGGACTTCAGGGTCAGGCTCTGCTCCACCGACTGATAGCCCGCCTTGAAGACCTGAACGCGATAGCTCGCACCGGAGCGCACTGCCAGCTCGATCGGAGATTCACCCTGAAACCGGCCGTTGAGCGTCACCCCGGCACCGGCAGGACGGGTCACGACGCTGATCAGCCCGTCCGCCTGCTGCAGGGTGAACGTCGGCAGCGTCACCATTTCCTCCGCCGCCACGAGTATCCGCTGCCGGTGTGGTTTGTAGCCCGGCAGGCGCAGCCGGATCTCGTGCTCGCCCGCCAGTGCCTGAATGGTCGCCGGCGTCACCGCACCGGTGGGCTCGTCGTCCAGCAGGATTTCGGCGCCCGCAGGCGAGGTGTCGAGGCTGACATCCGCCCAGTTGGGCGCCAGCGTTCCGTGCACCGTCTGCGGCTCGTTCATGCCGGTGACCTCCACCACCAGCGTCAGTGGCTGGTACCGGGGAGCCGTGAACGACACCTCGCGCTGGCCCGCGGGGACCTGGATGGCCTCGGTGGGAGTGGTGCCGCCGGCGCTGCCGTCGACCGTGACCTCGGCACCTGGCGGCTCGGTGATGAACGTCACCTGACCCGGCAGCTTGGCGAGCTGGAAGTGATGCACCTGGTTGCGCTCCTCGCCGACCTCCAGCTCCGCATCCAGATCGTAGTAGCCGGGGGCGCTGGCTTCGACCCGGTAACTGCCGGACCGCAGCAGGTAGATACCGCCGAGCTCGAAGGACAGCCCGCCGCTGACGCTGGCGGTGTCCACTTCCGGATCGAACGTCAGACGGACGGAGCGGGCGGTGAACAGGAACCAGACAGCGGTGAGGGTGACAAGGACCGCAATGGCGATCAGGATCTGCGCGCGGCTGATCTGAAATCCGGACTCTGCAGTTTCCGCCCGGGGGGTGTAGCCCACCGGACGGATGACCACCGCATCTGCTTCCGGCCGGGTGCCAGGCTCTCGCGATTCACTCACGCTCAGAAGGTCTCTTCGCAACGGATCTCGACGGGCGCCATGTCCGGTCTGACCAGAATGCTCTCCCGGACGTCCCGACATCCGTCCCGGCTGCCGATGACGGTGTAGGCGCCGGGTCGCAGACTCAGCTGCTTTTCCGAGAACATGCCGAGGCGGCCGACTGTGGAAAGGGTGACCACGGTTCGGTTATCGGAAACGAAAAGTACCGGTACCGGGGTCCCATAGGTGGTGAGCAGGTCCTCGACCCGGGCGATCTGTGCCGCCAGTTTGGGTCCACGGGGTTCCAGGGCCTGGGCCGATTTGAGGATGTCCTGCGCCTGTCCATAGAGCGACGTGGAGGACAGCTTGTCCGGCGAGGCGATGATGTTGCCGAGAGTGATCCCCGCGCGTTCCTGCTCAGCCGCCCGGTCGCGCCCTGTTTTCGCGAACTGGATGTTGCCGTCCAGTGCCAGCACCTGGTCGTAGTCCTCGATGGCGCTGCGCCATTCTTCGGCGGCTTCGAATGCTTCCGCGCTGGCACGCAGTCGCCTGATCGTGGCCAGGTCTTTGCGTTCGGCAACCTGTTCGAGACCGCCAAGCGCCACCGGATCTCCCGGTCGCTGAGCAAGTGCCTGGTTGAATGCCTTGCGGGCGGATTCGAACTGTTCCGCGTCCATGGCCCTGAATCCGTCGGACAGGAGTTCCCGGAACCGCATGTCGCCGACCCCCGCACGGGCGGCGTCCATGGCCGCGGCGAGTCCGTTCGTTTCCGGATCCAGGGCTTCCACCCGCTGATAGGTGTCCAGAGCGGCGCGGAAATCCCCGGCCAGCTCGTGGTTCTTCGCCTCGCGCATGAGGCCCTCGACCTCGGGCAGAAGGTTTGCCCGGGCGAGCCCTGCCTGGGCGGCTTTGTTGTCCGGGTCGATCGTCAGAGCCTGCTGGAAACCGGCGAGCGCGGCGGGCTGATCGCGATCGTCCAGCGCTTTGTTAGCCCGATCAAGGGCATCGGCGAGCAGCCGTTCGCCCGTTTCGATGAGCTTTGCCAGAGCGTCGGACGCTGCCCGGTACGAGGCCAGAGACTCTTCGAAGGCCTCAGCCAGAAACTGCTCGTCGCCGCGGGTGGCGAGTCCCTTGGCGGCGTCCAGCTCCGCCTGGCCCCAGGTGCCGACCTGCATGCTGCTCTCGAGCTTCATCTGCAGCTCCACGAAACGGGAGAGTTCCGCCTGGGCCTTCTCCCGGGTCTGCTGCCGCAGCAGCGCCTCGAAGGGCGGTGGTGCCTCCGTCCCGGCGTCGGAACGACCACTGCCGGGCTCGGCCGCCGCGTCGGTTGCGGCGGGCTCGACGACGGTGTGTCGCGTCACCACGGGTGGGCGTATGAGGTCGGGTACGACGAAGAAAACCATCAGCAGCATCGCGATCACGGCAGCGCTGATCAGGATCTGCCGCCAGGGCAGCGTCGTTTTCTTCGCAGCAGGTGCGTCGGCCGTCTGTCGGACGTGGCTGAGCGGTACCGACCGCGGTCGAATCGGACTGAATTCTTCGTCACTCATTGGCGGGGCGACCGGAATCAGGAATCAGCGTCAGGCGCCTCACCGCGTCCGTCCACCACCGGTTCCGATGCGACCTCGGAAGGCGTATCGGAATTCTGCCCGTTTTGTGCCGATGGTGCTGCCGTCTGTGCGTCGCCTGCCGCCGACGGTTCGAGCGCCGCCGGTTCCGGCAGTCCCAGGTCGGAAAAGTAGAGCCGACGCAGAATGCCGCGCAGTTCGTCGTACTGCTGGTCCACGTTGCCCTGCAGGCGGACGCTCTGGTTCTCCAGCTCGATGGTGTGCGGCATGATCTCTCCCTCTGCGGCGACCCCCACCTCTTCGAGCACCTCAGCGTGGATCTGCGCTTCGTCGCGTTTGGTGATGGCCGTCTTCAGCAGCAGGGCGCCACTCATGACACTCATCAGCCCGCTCGTGTCTACGTAGGCATTGCTGCTTTCGCTCATGGCGGCGATACCGCCCGCGATGGCGACGGCGCCACCGATAGCTCTGGCAGTGGACTGGGCCTTCAGCTCCTTGTACGCGATGGCCTCCTCATAGGTCGCCTTCCGCCAGTTCTGGTAGGACGGGTACATCTCCCGGTGAAAGTTCTCGTAGTACTCGTCCAGCGTGTCGATGAACAGATATTCCCGCTCGCGTACCTTGCGTACTCGGCCGAGCATCGGATCGTTCTCCGCCGGCAGCCGGACCAGCTCGAACTCGCCGCCCTTCGCCTGGCTGATGTGGTCGGAGAACGCATCTGGTGCAAAATCCTGAGCGAACTTCATTTCCGCCGTAGCTCGAATCTGCTGGATCTCCTCCGGGCTGAGCGACTTGCGGTAGTCCAGCAGATCGTCGGCGAAATTCTTGTACACCGTCTGGAACGGATCGATGCCCTGCGGGATGCCGTCGTCGTAGGCGTATTTGCTGGCCAGCGCTTCGTATTTCTTCGTGAACCACTCCTTGCCGGTGGCATCGATCACGGTCATCTCGAGACCCATGCTTTCGCCGTTGGAGTGGAGTATTTTCCCGGTGACGCTCACATCCACCGCGTTGGTCGGTCGCGGCACGACCCGCACCGCGCCCCAGTTACCCGTGCTCTGCAGCAGATTCTTGGCGTGGTAGGGCATGTAGTTAGCCTCGGCACGCCGGATCTCAGGCTGGACCAGCTGCTTGATCTGCTCGTCATACTCTTCCGGCACGTTCGGATCGAATATGGCGATACCGATGTCGAGCAGCTCCGATTCGCTCTGTGCACCCTGCAGCTGCTCGGGCGGCGTCATGTCGACGATTCGCACGGTCTCGCTCACACATCCCGCAAGCAGGAATGCCACGGCGAGCAACCACCGCGCCGGAGCGGCGGGCGGCAGGCGGGAATCGGCTCGTCGTTGGTGTACGTTCATCTGTCTCAGGCGCCCTTGTAGCGGCGATACTCCTCCCAGAGCTTTTCCCTCAGTTCCGGATCCGTCTCGGCCATGGCGGCCTCCCGGAGCTGCCGGGCGATGATGTCGTCATCGTGTGCATCGGGGATGTCCTTCGGCACGTTGCCCGTGGCGCCGGGCGTGGGTGCCGGACGCTGCGGCATGTTCTGCGAGGGGAGGCCGACCGGCTCGTAACTGGCGGTTTCCTGCTGCGCACCACTTTCGTCTCCGTCGGCGTCCACGCTGCCATCGGCACTGCCGGATTGAGGCAGCTCGGACGGAACGTTGCTGGTACCGGCCCGTTCGTTGCTCCGCGCCTGAATCACGGCCCGTTCCGCCAGGATCCCGCCGTCGAAGTCCTTCAGGGCCTTGTCGAGCTCGCCGTCGCCGCCTTGCCCGCCGGGTACGCCGCTGCCATCTCCGTCACCAGGCGGAAGTCCGCGTTCGGAGGGCATGGGCGGCGTGCTGCTGGCGCTGCCGCCGGGCAGCTGGTTACTGGTTTCCCAGCCGCCGTCACTGGCGCTGCCGGGTACTCCGGTACCCCAGCCATCCGGATCGCCGGAACCGGACTGTCCGCCGGCTGTCTCTTGTCCGCCGCCTGGCGGCTGACCCGAGCTGTCCTCCCCGCCGGCAGCGCCGCCGGGCGGCAGGGTATCCCAAGTGGGCTGGGTTTCCGTTCCGGCCTGGCTGCCCTGGCCCTGAGCACCTGGTTGCTGCTGGCCCGGGGTCTGGCCGCCCGGAGGCGTCGGTGCACCCGGCTGCTGACCCCCCGGGGCCTGCTGCCCCGGCATCTGGCCGCCGGGCGGTGTGGAACCGGTCGATGGTGCCGAACCGCCCGGAGGCATGGAACCCGGCATGCTCGGGCTGCCGCTGGTGGAGGACGAGGGCGAGCCGGAACTCGAGGAACTGGAAGAGCTCGACGATTTCGAGCTGCTGGATGAGCTCGAGGAGCTCGGCGATCCGGGCGAGCTCGGTGGCTGGGATGCGCTCGGTGACGGCATGCTCGGCGAGCTGGGCGGTGGCGGTGCGCTCTGTGAAGCACAGCCCACCAGCAGGGCGAGCGTACCGGCCCCGAGCAGATGAATGGTCGTGCGTGTACTGAAATTCATTTCACTGCCCCCTGTCCGGCCCGGGCGCTGTTTCTGCCGCGACGGGATGCCGACGGTCGCGCCCGCTGCCAGCCATGCTAGTCATCCTAACCTGAACGGACGCTGTACGGCTCATCCGCGCGAATTCCCTGGGGTTTCCACCTCGGTAGTCTCAACCAGCGAGGCCTGGGGGTAGTAGGTGAAATGATGGGTGTAGGTGTATCCCGTCGTCTCGGTGGGGACGCCGTTGACCAGCGCGGGTCGGAACCGCGAGGCGCGGATGCTCTTCCGCACTCTGAAATCCATCATGCCTTCCGGTTCCGAAGCGATGGTCTCGAGGTGGCGCGGTGCTCCCCGATCGGTGACGTCGAAGCGCACGCTGACCAGCCCGTCGGCGGTGCGTTCAGGCACGTCGGGCGGGGGCGGATCGCTCGGCGCCGGGAAGTGGATGAGCCGGGGCTCGCCGAAGAATTCCACGACCGGGAAGCCGTCCACGGTCTCCATCATCTCGTAGGCGATCTGGTAGAGCGGATAGGCCTCGCGGGTCCGCTCGAACAGCAGGTGCCAGTCGGCCAGATCGAGGATGGCTTGAGCGGTTTCCGCGGTCGGCGAGGCGTGCTGCCGGTGGATCTGGATGATCGTCTGCAGAGCGCGCTCCCCGGCCGGGAAGTTGTTGATGTTGATCGTCCCGTACGTGGGTGTTGTGGTCGTCGGGGTCATGGATGCTGCATCGGTGGAGTCGATATAGACCGGCGGGAAGCGCTCCAGCCGGTAGGTTCGGGCCACGCCCTGCCACGCAGGTATGGCTTCGAGCTCGAGCCCCTTGCCGTTGGCCACCAGCACGTCCGTCGCCCGTTCGTACAGATGACGCGCGGCGAAGATGTTGTGGGTGCGCTCGTACCAGCGGGCCAGGTGAAAGAGGCCGGGCAGCATGTCTTCGCTGTTGGGATCGTGAGACCGCTGCAGGACGTGATAGGCGTATTCCTCCCGCTGGTTGGCGGCTTCCAGGTCACCGAGGGTGCGGTACACCTCTGCCTCGCGATAGACGATCTCGATCTGACCGGCGGATACGAGTCCGTCGTTGACGCGCTCCAGGTGAACGGCCCGTCCGTAACTGTTCAGAGCTTCCGTGTACTCGCCTTCGGCCACCTGTATATCCCCGAGCAGGGTGAGCGGACGAACCAGCCCGGGGTCGAAGCGGTGACTCGTGTGCTCGATTTCCCGGATCCGGTTCTCCAGCCAGTACTTCGGAATCTCCAGCTCGCCGGCTTCGATCTGGGCCTGGATCTGCTCCAGGTCGGGATTCTGCTCGGCGAGAATGTCCTCGATGCTGGTCCCGGACTCGTCGCGTCGATTGGGCAGACTCAGGGAAGGTGCCGGCGCGTTGGCCGCGTCGGCGAACGGATCCCGCGCAGTGACTGGCGCGGGCTCTGAATCCTGCGCCGTGATCGGTGCAGGCTCTGAATCCGGCACCGTGATGGGCCCGGGCTCTGAATCCGGCACGGTGATGGGCTCAGGCTCGGAATCCGGTGTGGCGCCTTCCGCTGTCAGTCCGGCGACCGGCAATATCAGGGCGACGCCCAGCAGCGTCGCCCGGCACAGCCCGAAAGGTGAGTGTGTCCACCGGAATCGATCTGAGGATTTGGCGCCACCGGCCAGCCGGTGGTGGCGACTCGGACTGACAGTTCTAATGCTCATGTCCCTGGTCTTGATTCCGACCTTCCCCGTCCGGCTGACCGCAGCACATACCGCGATACTGCAGCCGTCGGCCGTCGGAATCGGTTAGAAGCTCTGACTTCGGATGGGCCCCCATGCCCACCGCCCGGCTTTTTTGACCGCGTCCGTTGACTTCGGTTCGAGTGTGGGAGCCTCTCTGGGGCAAGTCAAGGGAGGTGGCAGTGACGCCCCGGTGCCGGTTTTGGGCTACCATCGCCGCCCACGATGTCCCACCAAGAACACCACGCCGACGAATATCTGGACGCCGTCGGTCTCGTCTGCCCCGAGCCGCTGATGCTGGTCCGTAACCGGGTACGCACCATGACCGCCGGTCAGGTGCTCCACGTTCAGGCCACGGATCCAAGCACCGGCCGGGACTTCGCCAACTTCTGCCGGTTCATGGGGCATACGCTCATCGGCGAAACACGGGAGGGTGACACGCTGCATTACTGGATCCGTAAGGGTTCCGCGTGATTGCCCGGTACTTCGCCTACGGCTCGAACATGAATCCCGAGAGGGTCAGGCAACGGGGCATGGCTTTTTCACATGTGTCCGCCGCCCGTCTGGAAGGGTTTACTCTGGCTTTCGACAAGACGTCGTCGGCGCATCCCGGACTCGGTCACGCCAACATCGCCCATGCCCCGGGGGGATGGGTGGAAGGCGTGCTCTACTGGCTCGACGGTGTCGACGAGATCCGCCGCATGGATCCGTTCGAGTCGACACCCGTGAACTACAGCCGGGAAGTGGTCAGGGTACGGGTACACGTCGACCATCTTCCGTCGCTGCCCGTTCCGGACGGCATAGACGGGGAAGACGGTTCGATTCTGGTACCGACGTGGACCTATGTGGCCAATCCAGCCGTCCGCCGCAGCGGCCTGCTGCCGCCCCGGAGCTATCTCGAGCACCTGCTGGCCGGTCGTCCCTTTCTCTCCGAAGGCTACGCCGCGATGCTGGCGCGGTGGCCCTGCCGGGAAGACCGATGAGCATGGTGCGCGAACTGCCCGTGCTGACCGACCGTCAGATCGCCGGCTGCTTCAACGGGACGCTGGGTCGACGGTATCGGGTCCGTCTGGTGGGCGGCGCGAGCGAACCGCTGTACCTGCCCGGTGCCTCGGGTTTCGCGACGATCCGCTACACGCGCGATTATCCCGCCAGCGCGCTGCATGAGCTCGCCCACTGGTGTATCGCCGGTCCGCGGCGGAGAGCGCTGGTCGATTACGGGTACTGGTATGTCGCGCCACCCCGCACACCCTCGGCACAGGCTGCGTTCAGCCGGGTCGAGGTCCCCGCTCAGGCACTGGAGTGCCGTTTGTCCGCGGTCTGCGGCCTGCCGTTCCGAGTCAGCGTGGACGACGTCGACGCGCTACCCGGCACCTCGGTCGGCTTCGCGGCCGCCGTCGACCGGGTCGCTCGGGAACCGGTCTGTTCCCTGCCGCGTCGGGCGCGTGTGCTGCTCGCCGTTCTGGCCGATTTCCGCAGCCGCCTTGCCGGGCGGCCGTCGAGCTGACGCGTTCCGTGGACGAGCGGCTCGTTCTGCTGGACGGTACCCTGCTGTTCTTCCGGGCGCTGTACGGCGTGCCCGACGTCTTTGTCGACGGGCAGGGACGCCCGGTGAACGGCGTACGTGGCTATCTGACCTATCTCATGGGACTGCTTTCCGGTCGCGGGCGCGCACCCGTGCGGTACTGCGTGGCGGCCTTCGACGAGAGCCTGACGAGCTGCTGGCGGAACGAGCACTATCCGGACTACAAGGCAAACCGGCCGCCTGCGGACGATGCCATCGGCCATCAGCTCGATCTGTGCCGGTCCCTCACGGAGACGCTCGGTGTTCCGGTGCTGGCGGATCTGCAGTACGAGGCGGATGACTACATCGCCACTCTTGCCAGGCTGAGTCCCCGGCCCGTGACCATCGTCAGCCGGGACAAGGACCTCAAACAGCTGCTGTCCGATTCGGTGAGCCTGCTGGATCCCAAGGACGGCAGCGTGGCGACCCCGGAAACGTTCCGCGCGGAGTTCGGCTTCGCTCCCGCGGTGTTCCCGGACTATCAGGCGCTCACCGGCGACAGCGTGGACAACATTCCCGGCGTGCCCGGTGTGGGACCGAAGTCGGCACGCAGACTGATCGAAGCATTCGGCGATCTGGACAGACTCTATGCCGATGACGCGGACTGGTCCGTGGCCGGCGTTCGGTCGGATAGTAAAATGGCGCAGCGGCTGCGGGACTCCCGTGAAGCAGCCTTGCTGTACCGGCGCATCCTGCGGCTCGATGACCGCGTGCCGATCGCTCCGACGCTGGTCGAACAAAGACTCGAGCGCCCGGAGAAGTCTTCGGTGTCGGCGGCGGTGGACGGATTCGGATTGCGCGTCGGGCTGGGCAATACCCTGCTCACAGCCATGGAGAGTTATGGTGTCTGACGTCCTCGACTGCGTGGTAATCGGGGCCGGTGTGGTTGGGCTGGCGTGTGCAGCGCGCATAGCGGAGTCCGGTCACGACGTGCTCGTGCTCGAGCGCCACGACCTGATCGGCTCGGAGACCAGCTCACGCAACTCCGAGGTGATTCACGCCGGTATCTACTACCCGACCGGTTCCCTCAAGGCAACGTTGTGTGTGGAGGGAAAGGAAAGGCTGTACGCCTACTGCGAAACGCACCAGGTGCCATACCGACGGTGCGGAAAGATCATCGTTGCCATCGACGACGAGCAGCTCGGCGTGCTCGAAGGTTATCGACAGCAGGCTGACACGAACGGTGCCGGTCGGCTCGAGTGGCTGGATGCCGCTGCGGTACGGAAGCTGGAACCCGAGGTCAGGGCGGTGGGCGGCCTGCTTTCTCCGACCACGGGCATCATCGACAGCCACACCTTCATGTTGAGCCTGCAGGGGCGCCTCGAGGCAGCCGGCGGCATGATTGCATTCAACACGGCCGCTACCGAACTTGGGGTAACAGCGGACGGAATCCGCCTGGTGGCCGGTGGAGAGCCTCTGGTTGCCCGGCTGCTCGTCAACAGTGCCGGGCTCGCCGCGCCGGCGCTGGCGGGGACCGTGGATGCGAAGGCGCCAGCGCCCCGTTATGCCCGCGGCCACTATTTCACTTACTCGGGCAGACCGCCGTTCAGCCGCCTCGTCTATCCGGTCGCAGAGGTGGGTGGTCTCGGCGTGCACGTGACGATCGACCTGTCCGGCCAGGTGAAGTTCGGACCGGACGTGGAGTGGGTCGATGACGTGGACTACACCTTCGATGCGGGCCGCAGCCGGGCTTTCGCCGCAGCGATACGTCGCTACTTCCCGGGTCTGGAAGAGGACCGTCTGCAGCCCGGTTACGTCGGTATACGGCCGAAAATATCGGCGGCGGGTGAACCGGCAGCCGATTTCCGCATCGATGGACCGGCCGTGCACGGTGTTCGTGGGCTTGTCAACCTGATGGGGATCGAGAGCCCCGGACTCACCGCCTCGCTCGCCATCGCCGAGCGGGTTGTCTCGATGCTGGACGATGACGCGGCTTAAGGTCGGACTGCTGGTGAATCCGGTTGCCGGTCTGGGTGGTACCGTCGCCCTGAAAGGCAGCGATGGTGCGGACGTTCAGGCCGAGGCACGGGCCCGCGGCGCCACCCCCCGCGCGCCGGAACGAACCCGACGAATGCTCGAGGCTCTCAAGCATGGCGACGACATACGCTGGTGCACCTGGGGCGGGGCCATGGGCGAGGAGGCTCTTAGGGCCGCCGGTCTTCATGGTGAGGTGCTCGGCGACGCGCCCGACGTGACGTCAGCCGGAGATACCCGGATGGCGGCCCGTGCCCTGGTCGGGGCGGGGGTGGACCTGCTGGTCTTCACCGGCGGCGATGGTACGGCACGGGATCTGCTCGAGGCGATCGATCGAGAGTTGCCGGTTCTCGGTATCCCCGGCGGTGTGAAAATGCACTCCGGCGTGTTCGCGACCACACCGGAACGGGGTGCCGAGCTGCTCGACGCGCTGGTGTCCGGCGGTCTGGTCAGCTCCGCCATCCGGGAGGTGCGGGACCTGGATGAGTCTGCCCTGCACCGGGGTGAGATCCGACCCCGATACTTCGGCGAGATGCGGGTACCGGAACCGGGCGGCTACCTGCAGCACACCAAGGAGCGGGGCGTGGAGAACGAAGCACTGGCCGTTACCGAGATCGCCGCGGACGTGGTCGAGCAGCTGGTGGAAGAAAAAGAACCTGTCGTGCTCGGTCCGGGCAGCACGCTCGGCGCTATCAAGCAGGCGCTCGGTTTCGAGGGATCGTTGCTCGGCTTCGATGTCTGGCAGCAGGGCGCAGTGGTTGCGCGGGATGTGGACGGCCGCTGGCTCGAAACCAGGATGGATAGCGCCACCATCGTGCTCAGCTTCACCCGGGGCCAGGGCTTTCTCATCGGCCGCGGCAACCAGCAGCTCACGCCGGCCTTTCTGCGTCGGGTCGGGAGAGACGCGCTCCGCGTGGTGGGCACGCGCACCAAGCTCAAATCACTCGACGGACGCCCACTGCTCATCGACACGGACGATCCGGAGCTGGATCGGATCTGGTCCGGATTGATCGAGGTGATCACAGGTTACCAGGACCGGCTCTTCTATCGCCTGAGCGACCATGAGTGAGCTCGAGACGGTGCTGACCGAGTGTCGCAGACGCTGGCAGGGCGGCGTTCCCGGTGCTGCGCGGCGACTCTTCCACGGCCGCGGACACATTTACCGGGACCTGTCCGACCTGACGGTGGATCGTTTCGACTCGATTCTGCTCATCGGCTGTTACGACGATCGCACCGAGCGGGCGCAGGCGCTGGCCGACCTGCTGAGCGCTGCGCTCCCGCAGGTCACCGGGATCGCGCTTCAGCACCGGCAGGGATCGGGCGTGCGATCGACGGTGTTGGCGGGCCACGTTCCTGACGAGGTCGAGGTGCGTGAAAACGGGCTCTCCTACCTGGTGAAGCCGCTCAGGAATCAGAACGTAGGTCTTTTCCTCGATATGGCGCCGACCCGCGCCTGGCTCGCCGAGCATGCCGCGGAACGTCGGGTGCTCAACCTCTTCGCCTTCACCTGCGCCTTCTCGGTGGCCGCGCTCGCCGGTGGGGCAGTCGAGGTCGTGAATCTGGACATGAGCAGACCGGCGCTGGACTGGGGGCTGGAAAACCATCGTCTGAACGGGCAGGACCTGCGCCGGGTCGGCATGCTGCCCCACAACCTGTTCAGATCCTGGCCGAAGCTCAGGAGCCTCGGACCCTTTGATCTGGTGATTATCGACCCGCCGACCAATCAGCGGGGCAGCTTCAACGCCGAACGGCAGTACGGGCAGGTGCTGCGCAGGCTGCCGGAGCTGGCCTCGCCCGGCGCTGATGTGCTCGCTAGCCTCAACTCACCCTTTCTCGGCCGCGATTTCCTCCCCGAGCAGATGGCCTGCTGGTGTCCCGGAGCGCGCTACCAGGAAGCGCTGCCCGTATCGGACGACTTTCCCGAGCGTGATCCGGATCGGGGACTGAAGGTCGCGCGCTTCTGCTATGACTGAGCCGCCGTCCCGCTGATCTGCTCCATGCGCGTCATGAGCCCGAGCATGGCCTGGCGCAGCTCGCCGGAGGATCGATTCTTCAGCGCGGTCCTGATCTGGTGCACATGGGTCGACTGCTCGATCCTGATCATCTCCGGCAGGTTGTCGGCCTCGTCGTCGCCGAGCGCCGCGGCGGGTGAAGACAGCAGAGTGAAGGCACGACCGGTCAGTACGGCCTGATCGATGGCTTCGTTGCGGATGACTTCCTCGAATCGGACATAGTCTTCCTCGCCGAGCCAGAGCAGGGTGCCGAAGCATGCCTGGTAGCGATCGCTGTGCAGCCCGAACTCGTCCGGCTCTTCGGCCGCGTAGATGTCGTCCACGAAGATGGTGTGCCGGCGGGGGAAGACGCCATACAGTGCCACCAGCACCCTGGCGGCATCCTTGAAGAAATCGTCGACGTTGATATCCGTCATGAGCAGGGCGGATGACGTGCTACTGGCGGTAGTCTTCCAGGAAGCGTTCCAGTCGATCGAGGGCTTCGGCGAGATCCTCGACCCGCGGCAGAAAAACGATCCGGAAGTGATCCGGTTCCGGCCAGTTGAATCCCGTACCCTGAACGACCAGTACCTTCTCCTGACGCAGCAGGTCCAGTGCGAACTGCTCGTCGTTGGTGATGTTGAACCGAGCGGTGTCGATCCTGGGAAAGAGATACAGCGCGCCTTTCGGCTTCACGCAGGAAATGCCTTCGATTTCGTTCAGCCGCTGCCAGGCGTAGTCCCGCTGATCGCGCAGACGACCGCCGGGCTGCAGGTACTCGAAGATGCTCTGGTAGCCGCCGAGTGCGGTCTGAATGGCGTGCTGGGTTGGCACGTTGGGACACAGACGCATGGATGCCAGGATGTCCAGCCCTTCGATGAAGTCTTTCGCGCGGTGCTTGGCGCCGCTCACCACCATCCAGCCCGTTCGGAAGCCTGCCACACGGTAGGTTTTCGACAGACCGTTCATGGTCATGATCAGCACATCGTCCGCCAGGGAGGCCACAGGCACGTGATCAGCGTTCTCGTAGAGGATCTTGTCGTAGATCTCGTCGGCGAACACCACGAGATCATGCTGACGGGCCATCTCGAGCATCTCCTCAAGCACGGCCCGGGGATAGACGGCGCCCGTGGGGTTGTTCGGGTTGATGATCACCATGGCCCGCGTTCGGTTGGTGATCAGGCTCCGCAGGTGCTCGAGGTCCGGTGCCCAGTCGGCACTCTCGTCACAGCGGTAGTGCCGGGCCCGGCCGCCGCAGAGGTGCGTGGCAGCGGTCCAGAGCGGATAATCTGGCGTGGGTATGAGCACTTCGTCGCCATTCTCGAGCAGGCCCTGCATACCCATGACCACGAGCTCGGAAACGCCATTGCCGACGTAGATGTCGTCGATTTCCACCCCCGGGATCTGCAGCTGCTGGCAGTACTGCATGATCGCCTTGCGGGCACTGTACAGGCCCTTGGACTCACAGTAGCCCTGGGACTGGGGCAGGTTATGGATCACATCGAGGAGTATTTCTTCCGGCGCTTCGAATCCCCAGGGGGCCGGATTACCGATGTTGAGCTTGTAGACCCGATGTCCTTCTTCCTCGAGCCTGTACGCCTCCGCGAGCACCGGTCCACGGATGTCGTAGCAGACGTCGTCGAGCTTGCTCGACTTGGTGATCTGCCTGGCCGGATGAGACCCGGAGCTGCCGTGCAGCGGGGTGACGGTCGTGTCTGGTCGGTTCGTTTCCATTAACTTGGCGCTCATACTAGAATTCTTGGCTGCCTGCGGATCCTGTGTGAGTGCCCGCAGGGGATGCCGAAACCCGGCAGCGGATTGCCGGAGGCATGTTAGCAGTACCCGCCATCGCAGCAACCCGATCGGTACTGTAACTAAATTGACTCAAGCCTGGGGACGACGGATGGCCAAAGTGACGAAAACCGACGACGAATGGCGCTCGGAGCTCTCCGAACGTGAGTACGCGATCATGCGGGAATCGGCGACGGAACGTGCCTTTACCGGTGAGTACTGGGACACCAAGACCCCAGGCACCTATCTCTGTCGCGGCTGCGGCACACCGCTTTTCGATTCGGTGACGAAATATGATTCCGGATCCGGCTGGCCGAGCTTCTATGCACCCGTTGCGGATTCGGCTGTGGAAACCCGGGCGGACCACAGCATGATGATGGAGCGGATCGAGGTGCTCTGCTCGAACTGCGAAGCGCACCTGGGTCACGTCTTTCCGGACGGGCCGCAGCCGACCGGGCTGCGTTACTGCATGAACTCGGCATCGCTCAAGCTCGAGGAGCGCGACGCGGACGACTAGCGGTTCTGCCGGTTCTCATCCAGATATCCGGCGGGCACCGTCCGCCATTTCCGAAGCAACAGGGGAGGAGAAGTGCATCCAGGAGTCATCGCGGCGAAAACGCCGGACAAGATCGCGTACGTCATGGCAGAGACCGGCCAGGCGATCACATTCGGCGAGCTGGAAACCGCCGCGAACCAGGGGGCGCAGCTGTTCCGCTCGCTGGGGCTGAAGCGTGGTGACCACATCGCCATCCTGCTCGAGAACCACCCCCGGTTCTTCCAGCTCTGCTGGGCGGCCCAGCGTTCGGGTCTGTACTACACGGCCATCAGCTGGCGTCTGCAGCAGGAGGAAGTGGAGTACATCGTCGACAATTGCGAAGCCAGGGTTTTCATCGCTTCCTTCGCCAGAAAGGCGGTCGTCGAGGCGCTGGTCGACAAGATGCCAAACGTCATTGCCCGCTACATGCTCGATGGGGTCATCGACGGCTTCGAATCCTGGGATGACGCCATAGCCGCCATGCCGGCAACCCCCATTGCCGACCCTGCCGAAGGACAGGCGATGCTGTACTCGTCAGGCACGACCGGCTACCCCAAGGGAGTGAAGAAACCCCTGCCGGAGCACCCCTACGGCGAAGGCATGGACATCAATCTGATGGGTGCGCTGTACGGCGCCGACGAGAACTCCATCTACCTCTCTCCCGCGCCGCTTTATCATGCGGCCCCACTGGCGTTCACCATGGGTCTGCTCCGGCAGGGTGTGCAGGTGATTGTCATGGAACATTTCGACGCGGAGATGGCGCTCCGCTACATCCAGGACTACCGCGTTACGCACAGCCAGTGGGTACCCACGATGTTCGTGCGGATGCTGAAGCTCCCGGAGGACGTACGGCTCGCCTACGACGTGTCTTCCCTGCGTTGTGCCATTCATGCCGCGGCACCCTGCCCGATTCCGGTGAAGGAGCAGATGATCGAATGGTGGGGTCCCGTCATCTACGAGTACTACGCGGGTACCGAAGGCAACGGCTTCGTGCAGCTCAACTCCGAGGAGTGGCTCGCCCACAAGGGATCGGTCGGCAAGCCGCTCAACTGCCAGGTGCACATCTGTGACGATGACGGCAACGAGTTGCCGGTCGGAGAGGCAGGTACGATCTACATGAGCGGCGGTGGCGAGTTCGAATATTACAAGGACGACGAGAAGACGGCCGGGTCGAGGCATCCCAGAGGCTGGACGACGCTCGGCGACGTGGGCTATCTGGACGAGGACGGTTATCTGTACCTCACCGACCGCAAGCACTTCATGATCATCTCCGGGGGCGTGAACATCTATCCTCAGGAGGCGGAGAACGTGCTGATCACCCATCCCAAGGTGATGGACGTTGCGGTCTTCGGTGTACCCAACGAGGAGTTCGGAGAGGAGGTGAAGGCGGTCGTTCAGCCGAAGCATATGGCGGACGCCACGCCGGAACTCGCCATCGAGCTGATGGACTACTGCCGCTCGAAGCTCTCCCACATCAAGTGCCCGCGCTCGCTGGATTTCCGCGAGGAGCTGCCCCGGCACCCGACCGGCAAGCTGTACAAGCGACTGCTGAAGGACGAGTACTGGCAGCAGAAGGCGTAACGCCAGGCCTTGAGTTCTGACGAATCGGCGGCTACTGGCTGCCGAGCAGGTTCGCCGGGGCGTACTGGTCGGTCAGCACCCGAGCGGTGGTATCCCAGTCCGGCTTCGTGGTGAATGCAGGCAGATAGTCGCTGATCCGTACCCCGTAGGGCGTGAGTCTGCCTGCCAGCATGCTGGCCGCTCCCGCCCGCGTGGCGACATCCGGCAACTCGCCGTTCACGGCGATGATGATGCGGTTGGCCGAGACCTGGGAGCGGATGTTGTAGAAGGATCCGAAGACGGCCTGATAGGTCGTCGACTCGTGATCGTAGAGCCGGCTGATGGCAAAGGTGTTGGCTGCCAGCACACCGCCGGGAGTGAGCAGCTGCCGCGTTTCCTCCAGATACTCCCTGGTCATGAGGTGCTCGGGGATGTAGTCACCGTTGAAGGCATCCAGCATGATGAGGTCGTATCGGGTCTCCGCACCGACAGCCCGTTTGGTGAAGACCCGGGCATCCTTGAGGATCACCTGCAGCCGCTCGCTCTCGGTGAACCCGAAATAGGTTTCCGCCACGGTTTTCACCGCCGGATCGATCTCCACGACGTCCACGCTCGCGGTCGGGTAGAGCTGGTGCAGCGCCGTGGGCAGTGTCCCGCCGCCCAGCCCGACCACGAGGATGTGCCGCGGCTCCGGATCGAACAGCAGGCTCAGCATCATCATGTGGGCGTATGGAAAGACCATGCGCTTCGGATCGTTCCGGTCCAGACAGGACTGGTTGCGCTGGTCTCTGCGCACCGAGAACTGCAGGCAGATCAGACTGCCGCGCTCGTCCACCAGTATCGTGCTGTAGAGCGACTTCTCCCGGTGGATAATCTTCGCTTCCGCGGCAGCAGGGACAAGCGCGAACAGGGCACAGCAGAGCAGCGCCGCGACACCCTTTCGCGACCAGACGTTGTTCGGTGCTTCAGGCGACGGAGTCGTCACGGAACGTCCTGCAGGCGTCCCGCGGCGAACGCTATTCCGGCCATCAGCAGCAGGGCCCCTGCAAGCAGCGTAAGAATCGTGTTCATCTCGAACCAGAGCACGAAGTAGAACGAAGTAGCGAGTGTACCGAGGGCGCTGCCCATGGTGGAGACGAAGTAGAGGCGTCCGGCGACCTGACCGGATTCATGTGTGGATGCCACCAGCAGGCGGACGGAGTAGGGGGAGATCATGCCCATGATCACCGTCGGCAGGATGAACAGGAAGCCGGCGGCGAGCAGGGAACCGTAGCGCGGATCCTCGACCCGCTCGAAGATCCATACCATCAGGGGTTCTGCCATATAGACGAGTGGGTAAAGCAGCACGGCGGCGACGGCAAAGATCAGGCCGAACCGGGTCAGCGACGGGCGGTGCAGCGACAGCCGCCCGCCGAACAGGTAACCCAGAGCCAGGGACAGCATGAAGACCGTGATGATGCTGCCCCACACGTAGATACTCGAGCCGAAGTAGGGCGCCAGCACCCTGCCACCGAGCAGTTCGAGCGACATGATCACGAAGCCACCGGTGAAGGCGAGCACATAGATGATGGCAGGCACTATATTATGATCAATATCAATAGGTTATGTGGAATTATTAATATGAAACTAATTATATGGTGGTCCGGCTGCCACAGAGCACTCAGACACGAGCCGCCGCCAGTGCGTGGGCGCGGGAGAAAGCGGCGGGCAGTGTACAAACGGGCACATCGAAATAACAACCCGGCAGTTGAGACACCCTGGTGCATCCAGTCTAATGGCGCCCGTTCCTGTTCCCACCCGGAGCTTGTTTTTCCGTGACGCGGCGGCGTACCCATCTCGAACGGCTCGAAGCCGAGAGCATCCACATCATGCGCGAGGTCATGGCCGAGGCCGAGAACCCGGTGATGCTCTATTCCATCGGCAAGGACTCGTCGGTGATGCTGCATCTCGCCATGAAGGCGTTCTACCCGTCCAGGCCGCCGTTTCCGCTGCTGCACGTGGATACCACCTGGAAGTTCCGGGAGATGATCGAGTTCCGCGACCGTCGCGCGGCTGAGCTCGGCCTCGATCTCATTGTCCACATCAACGAAGAGGGTGTTGCCCAGGGGATCGGTCCCATCACCCATGGTTCGACCGTGCATACGGATGTCATGAAGACCCAGGCGTTGAAGCAGGCCCTTGATCGCTATGGATTCGATGCCGCGTTCGGCGGGGCACGGCGTGATGAAGAGAAATCACGAGCCAAGGAGCGCGTATTCTCGTTTCGCAGTGCTCAGCACCGGTGGGACCCCAAGAACCAGCGTCCGGAGCTCTGGCAGCTCTACAACGGTCGGGTGCGCAAGGGCGAATCGATGAGGGTCTTTCCCCTGTCCAACTGGACGGAGCTCGACATCTGGCAGTACATCCATCAGGAGTCCATTCCCATCGTGCCGCTGTACTTTGCCAAGCAGCGTCCGGTGGTGAAGCGGAACGGCATGCTGATCATGGTGGACGATGACCGGCTCGAGCTCGAAGAGGGTGAGGTGGTGGAGCAGCGGATGGTCCGTTTCCGCACGCTCGGCTGCTACCCGCTCACCGGTGCCATCGAGAGCACGGCGACGGACCTTCCGGGCATCATCGAGGAGATGCTGATCACCCGCGTCTCCGAGCGGCAGGGTCGGGCCATCGACTTCGACACCTCTGCTTCCATGGAGAAGAAGAAGCAGGAGGGATATTTCTGATGAGTGATCAGGCTCCCGCAACCCATGTCGCGATTGAAGCTTACCTCGCCGAGCAGGCAGAACAGACCGAGCTGCGTTTCCTCACCTGTGGCAGCGTGGACGACGGCAAGAGCACGCTGATCGGTCGTCTGCTCTATGACTCCAAGCTCATCTTCGAGGATCAGCTTGCGGCGCTGGAAGCGGACAGCCGCCGGCAGGGTACCCAGGGAGAGGACATCGATCTCGCGCTGCTGGTCGACGGTCTCGCCGCGGAACGGGAGCAGGGGATTACCATCGATGTTGCCTACCGATTCTTCGCCACCGACAAACGACGGTTCGTCGTGGCCGATACTCCGGGCCACGAGCAGTACACCCGCAACATGGCAACCGGCGCCTCCAATGCGGAGCTGGCCGTCATCCTGGTGGATGCGCGCAAAGGCGTGCTGACTCAGACAAAGCGCCACAGCTACATCGTCTCCCTGTTCGGGATCAGCGAAGTGGTGCTGGCGGTCAACAAGATGGATCTGGTGGATTTCGATCAGTCGGTCTTCGACGACATCGTGGCCGAATACCGCGCCTTCGCGGGCAATCTCGGTGCCGGATTGAACATCACTGCCATCCCTGTGTCGGCGCTCAAGGGTGACAACGTCACAAAGGCATCGAATGTCATGCCGTGGTACTCCGGGCCGACGCTGCTGGGTTACCTGGAGAGCGTGCAGGTGGGTGCCCTCGAGGATGCTCACCCGTTTCGGATGCCGGTGCAGTGGGTGAACCGGCCGAACCTGGATTTCCGCGGATTCAGCGGCACCATTGCCGCAGGTGCGGTGCGACCCGGTGACGCCGTCAGGGTGCTGCCGTCCGGCAAGACCAGCCGCGTGAACCGCCTGGTGACCTACGACGGCGATCTGGACGAGGCAGGTCCCGGCGAGGCGGTAACCCTGGTGCTCGAGGACGAGATCGATATCAGTCGGGGTGACGTCGTCACCGCCGCCCAGGCGCCGTGTCAGGTATCGGATCAGTTCGCCGTGCACCTGCTCTGGATGCACGACGCACCCCTCTATCCGGGCCGTCAGTACTACCTGAAGACAGGCGCGCGGACGGTGCCCTGCGTGGTCACGGAGCTCAAGCACAAGATCAACGTCAACACGCTGGAACAGCTGCCCGCGCGCTCGCTGGAGCTCAACGAGCTGGGCGTGGGGAACATCAGCCTCTCGCACAGGATCGCGTTCGAACCCTACACGGACAACCACGTGCTCGGCAGCTTCATCCTCATCGACCGGCAATCTCTTGAGACGGTCGGTGTAGGACTGATCGACTTCTCGCTGCGACGTGCAGACAACGTCCACTGGCAGGCCCTGTCCGTGAACAAGACCCGGCGCAGTGCGCTCAAACATCAGAAGCCGTGCGTCATCTGGTTCACCGGGTTATCCGGGTCCGGTAAGTCCACCATCGCCAACCTGCTGGAAAGCCGTCTTCATGACGAGCACCGGCATACCTACGTGCTGGACGGGGACAACGTCCGTCACGGCTTGAACCGGGACATCGGGTTCACCGAGGCCGACAGGGTGGAGAACATCCGTCGCGTCGGCGAGGTGGCGAAGCTCATGGTGGACGCTGGCCTCATCACCATTGCCTCGTTCATCTCACCCTTCGCCAGCGAGCGGCGCATGGTCCGGGATCTGCTCGAACCCGGAGAGTTCATCGAGGTGTTCGTGGACACACCGCTCGACGTCTGCGAGGCCCGCGATCCCAAGGGGCTCTACCGGAAGGCCCGGGCAGGGGAGATTGCTAACTTCACCGGCGTGGAGCAGGACTATGAGGCGCCCGAGCATGCGGAGGTCACACTGCACACCGTGAACTGCACGCCGGAAGAAGCGGCGGAATCGCTGCTCGACTATCTCCGGGAGCGGGGTTTTCTCGACAGCGCGGTGAGCTGATGTTCACGCTGCTGACGCGGCTGGCGGCCCGGCAGCGTCCGGAACAGGCTCACGTCAGCGGTGCCCGGCTCACCCGCATCGGCCGCGGTGCCTGGGTCGCCGATCGGGAGCTCGTCTACGGCAGGCGTTCCCGGTTGCCGTTGAGAATGGTGGTGATCGAGCATGCCCCTGGTGAGCTCACGCTGTACTCCCCCGTCAGCCTCGACGATGGAACGCTGGAAGCCCTGAACGGCCTTGGCTCGGTGACGCGCATCATCGTGCCCAACCGGTTTCACACTCTGTTCGTCGGTCGGGCGATGGACGCCTACCCTGATGCGGAACTCCTGCTGCCAGCGGCGGATGGTGGGCTGCTCTCCCGTTTTCCGCGACGCGGCAGGCACGTCCTGCAATCCGTACGGATCGGCGACCGGACGGAGCTCGAGCCGGTGCGTTGTCGTGACGGGCTCGTGGAACTGGTGCTCTATCACGATCCGGCGGAGCTCCTGGCGGTATGTGATCTGCTCTTCAATCTGCAGAGTGCCATCGGGTTGCAGCGGCTCGTGCTCCGCCTGAATGGTGTCTGGCGCAAACCTGCACAGTCCCGTCTGCAGAAGATGCTGCTGCTTAAAGATCACGAAAGCCTCGCCGCGTTCTACCGTTGGGCCATGGGCAAGCCGTTCTCCCAGATCAGCATGGCCCATGGCCAGCTGATCGCCGAAGACCCGAGGGAAAAGTTCTATCAGCTGTTCGGAAGCTACGGCGCCGGAGGCGCGACACGTGTGGCGCCCGGCGCCGGGTCAGGCTAGCATCGCCGCGACACCGACCGGATGGACGAGGTTTGGAGTTTTCCGGCAAGTACCACGAAGCAGACTTTCCCGAACGTTACGCGGACAAACATGCCAGGACGCTGACGCGGCGCGCCAACGACCGACGGGAGCAGGCGCTGCTGGCCCGTTGCCTCACCGTCTGCGCCTGCAGCGACTCGCTGGCAGACATCGGCTGCGGCCCGGGTCGTTTCTGGCCGACGCTTGCAAGCACCGATGTCCCGGACCTTTATGCCCTCGACGTCAGTCACGCCATGTTGAGCTTCGCGCGAGAACATCACGGCGTGCTGGGTCAGCGGTTCCGCGTGGCCGCAGGGAGCGTCCTGTCGCTGCCCTATGTCGACAACGCATTCGAGACCGTCGCCTGTCTGCGCCTCCTCCATCACTTCGGTGATCGCCTCCAGCGGCGCAGAGCGCTCGGTGAGCTCGCCCGGGTGGCGCGGAACCATGTGATTGTGTCTTTGTGGACGGATGGGAACTACAAAGCCTGGCGCCGCGCCCGGCTCGAGCGCCGACGTGGACGGCGGCCCTATGAGAACCGGCACGTGATCCCCCGCGGCGTGCTGCAGGAGGACTTCACGGCGGCAGGGCTCGTCGTTGAACGACACTTCGATCTGGTACCCGCCTTCTCGCAATGGCGCTACTACGTGCTCGGCAAGATGGATTCCCGGTGAGCTCCGGGATGCCCGGGCAGGGACTCACCTTCAGCAGCGAAATGTGGCAGCAGCGGTTCGCGGGCTGGGGGTGGACTGACTTTCAGGACCTGTGGACGATCGATGCGGATACGGTGGAACCGGCCAACGTGCGTCGCGGCGGCTGGAGCTCGGTCGTTCGCTTCGAAGCGCCCGATGGCAGTGCGTACTATCTGAAACGCCAGCAGGATCACGATTTCCGCGTCTGGCGGGGCGGGCTCAGACGCATGCCCACCGTGGTGCGCGAGTGGCAGGTGGGCATCGATTTCCGCGCGCTTGCCATCGACACGGCAGAACCGGTCTGTCTCGGCCTGGATAACACGGAACGCTCCCGGGGGTTGCTCGTCACAGTGGCGCTGGATCAGCATCGGTCGCTCACCGATGTCCTTCAGCAGTCGGCGCTGACAACGGAAACCCGTCGTCAGCTCTGGTGGACGCTGGCCGACACGGTGCGGCGTATTCATGACCGGGGATACCGTCACAACTGTCTCTATGGCCAGCACGTTCTGGTCCGGCAGTCCGAGGCGGGCTGGGAGTGCTGCTTCATCGATCTGGAGAAGGCGTCGCGAACCCGGCGTCGCCAGCGGGCGATCATTGCCGACCTCAGCGCACTCGATCGGCACACCGACGACATGAGCACCCGGGATCGGCACTGGTTCTGGGACCGCTACTTCGCCGATCTGCCGCTGCCTGCCCGTCGCCGACTGCTGAAAATCCTGGCGAAGCGGACGGCAGTTCGGGGCGTTGATCAGTACATCCGTGATTGTGAAGCCGGCCGCCGTGGCGAGGCGAACGCCGGCGGCCGTTGAGCAGGCGGCAATCTCATCGGAGTTGCGTGACCGGAGGCGGGTTGAAACAATCCGGCCGCCTTGAAAACCGATCCGGAATCCCGATGCGTTCAATCATCCTCAGCTGCTTGCTACTGTCCTGCCTGATGGTCCCCGAAGCTGTCCATGCCGTCGAGGAAGGTGCAGAGGGGGATGCGACGTTCGAGCGGCCGCTGATCGCCCGGCCCGCGACGACGACCCGGAAATTGAACATGGATGTCTACGGGACCTACGTCGACGGGCTGGCGCTGCAGGAAGCGAAGGATTTCAGGGGCTGGACGGTCGGTCTGGACTTCACGTTGCCGATCAGCCGGTGGATGCAGCTGCGTCTCCTGATGCCGGTGCGTACCGAGGGAAAGGCAGTGATCACCGCCGGTGATATCGACAGCGACATCAAGGGCTGGAGCGGGATCTTCGATTTCGGCACGCTGTTCTTCGAGCACCAGCTGACCGGCCGGGACGGCGGCCCAGGCCGCTTCGCCTACTCTCTCGGGCTGGGCTGGCGAACGGGCGTGCTCGAGACCGACACGCCGGACAAGTACAACCATCAGGGACGCAACGCCCTTCTCGGTGTCCGCTACGAGCGACGCTTCAGCGGGGGCAGTACGGCGCTGCTGGACGCTCAGTACCGGTACTACGAGGTGAGCGACGACCTCAATCCGGCCAGCCTGCACCATGACACATTCAATTTCATCCGACTGACGGGCACATGGATGGGCCCCAGACGGGGTGTCTTCAGACCTGCGGTGGAACTCAACTCGGAGTTCGTGCCAAAGGGCTACATCGCGCTATCGATTGTCCCGGAAGTCTTTTTTCGTCCAGCGAATGCATTCGAGATCAAGGTCGGTGTCGCAGCGGGATTGACTTCCGATGCGCCTGACTGGGGGACGGAGATGCGCGCGACGATCCTGTTCTGATACCCGGTCAGGATTTCCGCTCGACGGTCTCGACGCTGTAGCCTGCATCCGACCAGGCGCGAAAGCCTCCGCCGATGTGGCAGACGTTTTCAAGACCCATACGCTGCACCGTCTGGGTCGCCAGCGCCGAACGCCAGCCGCTCTGGCAGTAGAAAACGAACCGTTTGCCGCTGCCGAAAACGTCCTTGAAGTAGGGACTCTCCGGGTCGATCCAGAACTCGAGCATGCCCCGGCCGGCATGAAAGGCGCCCGGGATCTTACCCTCGCGCTGCAGCTCGCGGACGTCGCGGATGTCCACGAACTGGACGTCCTCGTCGCCGAGCAGGGCAGAGGCCGTCTCCGGCGTAATCGTTTCTATCTCCGCTTCCGCCGCTTCGAGCAGCGCCTTGTAGCCGACTTTCAGTGCCAAATCCTTCTCGCCTCACCGGTAGAAATGAGAGCTCTTTATAACTCCGAACGATGGCCTTGGACAGCCGCCGGCGCCTCCCCGGGGCAGAAACCGCGTTTCTGCGGCACATCCGGGCGCGGTCGAAACGATCCTTTCAATCCAGTAAATAAATAGCTAAATCAGATAGATAGAGACAAGGATCAGTTTCTGGCACGGATTCTGAAGGGCTGCAGCTGACGAGATAGCGCAATCGAGAGACTTATGAGCTACCCAGTTGCCAGAAACTATCCCGAGCAGTTCGCCACCACACCGGACCTGCTGCACGTCGTCATCCCCCGCGCCGAGATCGTTGCGGAGATGACGCGTCGCGGCGAGGACGAGACACTCAATGACGTCTGCCTGGCCGTGGCGGTCGTGGCAGACGTCATCGGCAGCGCCATGGAGAGCGCGAACGCCGGTTTCTAGCGCCCCTTCCAGTTGGGGGGCCGCTTCTCGGCAAAGGCCTTCGGACCCTCGATGAAATCCTCGCTTTTCACCATCGCCTTCACCGAGTCGTAGGAGGCGGCCATGGACTCTTCCAGCGATCCCATGGACAGTGACCGGTAGACCACGTCCTTGCTGGCCCGAATGGAGAGCGGTGCGCAGGCGAGAATCTGATCCACCCAGCGCCCGGTGGCCGCCATCAGCTGATCGTGCGGCACCACCTCGTTGACGAATCCCAGCTCACGACCTTCCTCCGCAGTCACGTGACGACCGGTGAGGATCATACCGAGTGCCCGCTTCGCACCGATCTGGCGGGGCAGGCGATTCAGACCGCCCGCCAGAGCCGCGAGACCGACCTTGGGCTCGGGCAGGGCGAACATAGCCTTGTCCGAGGCAATGATCAGATCGCAGGCGAGTGCGATCTCGAACCCGCCGCCCATGGCGACGCCGTTGACCGCCGCGATCACGGGCTTGTTCAGATCGAATCGTGAGGTGAGCCCGGCGAAGCCGCGCGGCATCGGTACCCGTTCACCACCCTCGGCCTGGTAACGCAGGTCGTTGCCGGCACTGAAGCCCCGACCGCTGCCGGTGATCACGGCGACCCACAGATCATCGTCTGCCGCGAACTCGTCGAAGACTTCGCCGAGCTCCGCATTGGCGGGCGGGTGCAGCGCGTTCAGCCGATCCGGTCGGTTCAGCGTGACGGTCATGACGTGGTTTTCTTTGTCAACGAGACAGTATTCGGGCATCAGATTTTTCCCCCTGGTTCCGCGGTCAGAGATGGCCGGTTGCGTTGAAGAAGTTAACGTAGGGCGAAGGAGAAAGCATCAGTTCCGTCAGGCTGCAGTTTGCGACCTGGTAGTCCGTCCAACGCCTCGCGTCCCCGCTCAGCAGGGATCCCAGCGCGGCGCCCAGGGCGGCACCGTGGCCGACCACCAGCACCCGCTCGTCGTCCACGTGGCTCTGGTGGATGTGCCGGAGCGCCGCCACGGTTCTCATTGCAACCGCATTCAGGGACTCGCCGGCCGGTGGCGCGAAGTCCGGGTCCTTCACTATTCGCGCGAAGAAGTCGTGGGTCCCGGCCAGATCGGCGAAACGCATGTCTTCCCAGTCGCCCAGGTCGTATTCCCGGAGATCCGTGACGACTTCCGGCACGACACCCAGGCGTCTGCCCACCGTCTCGGCGGTCTGCAGGCAGCGCCTGAGCGGACTGGAGTAGATCGCGGTGACGGCGGGGTAGGCGGCCGCAATATGCCTGGCCGTGCGCCGGATCTCGACGCGGCCGCGCCAGTCCGGCGGGCTGTCCGTGGAGCCGTGCCATCGGCCAAGGCGGTTTGCCCGGACACGGCCGTGTCGTAGTAGAAGCAGAGCAGCCATTCGCGTCGGTGAATTCCCGTCCGATGGCCAGGTCGGGAACGACCGGCCGTTCAATCGGATGATATAGTGCGGCCGGCATCGCCGGACCGCGGCCATTCTGCGGGATCCGGCACGTATCCGGAAGTTCTGGAGTTGCTGAGCATCGGCGTCTCTCCTGAAATCTCTTCTGACGAAGCGTCTGCGGCCGGATGGTCCCGGAAAGTTGGGACTCTATGTGCGGGTGCGACGCTCGCGGTTCTGCTCGCGGCCTGCCAGCAGGCACCTGAATATCTGACGCTGGAAGGCCCGACCATGGGGACTTACTACCGGATCACGGCCCGCTGTCCGGGAGTGCGGGCGCAGGCCGTTTCCCATGAGGTGGAGACGACGCTGTCGACGGTCAACGGCGAGATGTCGACCTATCAGTCGGACTCCGAGCTTTCCCGTTTCAATCAGGCGCCCGTCGACGTCTGGCTGCCGGCGTCGGCGGAGCTGCGGACGGTCATTCGTACGGCGCTCGAGATAAGCGTCCTGTCGGATGGCGCCTTCGACGTGACCGTTGGCCCACTTGTCAATCTTTGGGGATTCGGGCCGGATGGAACCATTTCCCGCTCGCCGTCCGCGGCAGCCATCGAGGGTGCGCTGCAGCGGGTCGGCAGCCGCTATCTGGAACTGGACGACGATCTGGGGGAGCTGCGGAAGCGGAAAGCGCTGTACGTCGATCTGTCGGCCATCGCCAAGGGATACGGTGTCGACCGCGTCGCCGCGCAGCTGACCTCGCTCGGTTGCACGGATCATCTGGTTGACGTCGGGGGCGAGGTTGCGAGCCGTGGGCAGAGCCCGGCTGGACACGCATGGCGCATAGGCATCGAGGTGCCGGATCCGGAGACGTTCGGCGCCGTGCAGCGGATCGTTCCCATCAGCGACATGGCGGTCGCTACATCGGGGGACTACCGGAATTTTCTGGACCTGGAGGACGGTCGTCGGGTATCTCATACGGTGGATCCGAGGACCGGATCACCCGTCTTCCACGATCTGGCCTCGGTGACGGTTCTGGCCAGCTCCGCCATGTGGGCGGATGGTCTGGCAACCGCCCTCAACGTGCTGGGCCCGGAGGAAGGTCTGGCACTTGCAGAACGCCAGGGTCTCGCTGCCGTGTTTCTGATCCGGCGGGCGGATGGATTCGAAGAGCGGTATACTACTGCCATGCGTAACTATCTGGACGCGCACCCATGATGACCATCGTCCTGTCTTTCCTGATCATGCTGCTCGTTGTAGGAGGAATGGCCATCGGCGTGGTTTTCGGCCGCAAGCCGATCACAGGCAGCTGCGGCGGTATGAAGGCGCTGGGTATGGACGTCTCCTGCGAAATCTGCGGTGGCGATCCGGCGCGGTGTGAGACGTCCGAGCCGCGGGCGCGGTCGGGTGCCGCTACCGGCGGTGCCCTGTTCTACCGCGCGGATGACTGATCGTCCGGGCGGAATTCCCAGGCTTTTTCTTCACAACTTCCGGCGTAACGAGGCGTGACCCGAGCCGTCGCTCTCGAGCTTGGTGCGCGCTATGCCCTTTCCCGGCGCAGCGCCATTTCGTTCATCAGCTTCGTAGCGGTTGCAGGCCTGGCACTCAGCGTGGCTGTGCTTGTCATCGTCGTGTCGGTGATCAATGGCATGGAGCGTGAGCTCAAGGACAGGATCTTCGGGATGCTGCCACACCTGACACTGCACGGTCGTTCGCCGTTCGTGGCGGATCCGCAGGACATCGCGAGGATCGGGTCCCTGAGCGGTGTCGAGGGTGTCGCCCCGCTGATTCAGCAGGCCGGACTTGCCACCGTCGGGGACCGGGTTGCCGGCGTGGTGATCACGGGGATCGATGCGGACTACGGAGCGGTTTCCGATGTGTTCCGCTATCTGGAACCAGGAGCGGGTGATCTGCGTCCCGGGAGCTTCGACGCGTTGCTCGGGGCAGGAGTTGCGCGTCAGCTTGGTGTCGTCGTGGGGGATCGGGTTTCTCTCGTCATGCCCAGCGCCACCGTCACGCCAGCCGGACTCTTTCCCCGCCAGAAACGATTCACGGTTCGCGGGATCGTCCGGTCCCGCTCCGAGGTGGACGCCCGTTCCGTCTACGTGCACGAGGAGGACGCCCGGCGGCTTTTCCGGCTGGGTAATCGGATACAGGGTTATCAGATCCGTGTTGCCGATCTCTTTGCGGTGGACGATGTGGCGCGTAGGGCGCTGGAAGTTCTCGAACCCGGCCGTTTCTTCGCGAGAACCTGGCAGAACACCTATGGCCCCATCTACCACGCGATCCGGGTTCAGAAAACCACCATGTTCGTGTTGCTGTCATTCCTGGTTGCGGTTGCAGCGTTCAACCTCGTTTCTACGCTTGTCATGGTCGTGGATCAGCGGCGGGGCGACGTAGCCATACTGCGTACGCTGGGAAGCGATGGCGGAACCGTCGTCTGGGCATTTCTGCTCCTCGGTACGACGCTCGGCATCATCGGTATCCTGGCCGGGCTGGCCGCAGGCAGTCTTGTTGCAGCGATGTTGCCGGGTCTGTACGGCTGGGTCAGCAGCACGTTTTCTCTGGAGCTCATGAGCCAGTACTTCGTGAGCTACCTGCCGGTGGAAATCCGGGTGCTGGACCTGGCAGGCATTGCTCTGACCGCACTGGCACTGTCGATGCTGAGCACGCTCTACCCCGCGTGGCGGGCCGTACATCTCAAACCCTCGGAAGTCCTGGCGCATGAGTGACGTGCTGCGCGCGGTGGGATTGAAGAAAACCTATCACCAGGGGGCACAGGTGGTGCGCGTGCTCGACGGGGTGGACTTCGGGATCCAGCGGGGTGAGCGGGTAGCAATCGTCGGTCGCTCCGGCGCCGGCAAGAGCACGCTGCTGCACATTCTGGCCGGCCTCGATGAGCCCGATGAGGGAGAAGTGTGGGTGGCCGGGTGCAACCTGACATCGCTGAATGCCGCAGGTCGTGCGGCGCTGCGCAATGCCCACATGGGTTTCGTATACCAGTTCCATCACCTGCTGCCCGAGTTCAGCGCTCAGGAAAACGTGGCCATGCCGCTGCGACTGGGGGGCTCGGGAGCGGCCGACGCCATGGCGGCTGCTGCTGCCCTGCTCGAGCGGGTAGGGCTCGGAGAACGCCTCACGCACAGACCGGCGGCACTGTCTGGGGGAGAACGTCAGCGCGTGGCCGTGGCGCGCGCACTGGTGACCTCTCCGGACGTGGTGCTCGCCGATGAGCCCACCGGCAATCTGGATCGGGAAAATGCCGAGCAGGTGTTCAGCCTGATGTGCGAGCTATCCGACGAGCGTGGGATCAGCTTCGTGGTGGTGACGCACGACGGTGCCATGCTGGACGGTGTACATCGGATCCTGTCGCTGGTGGACGGCACGATTCGATGAGCAGTTCCGTCGCCTGGTATCTGGCGGTCAGATATCTGCGTACACGGCGGAAACAGTTTGCCGCCTTCATCACCTGGATCTCGCTGGCCGGTCTCACCCTCGGCGTGCTGGTGCTGACCGTGGTCCTTTCGGTAATGAACGGCTTCGATCACGAGCTCAGGACACGGATCCTCGGCACGGTGCCGCACGTGCTGCTGCAGGGTCTGAAGCGATCCGACCCCCGGATGGCGGAGATACTTTCTCTACCTGGCGTAACGGGCGGCTACGACTTCTTCATGGGTCATGGCATGTTGACCTCCAGTGGTGTCGTCAATCCGGTGACGGTCTACGGCCTCGACCCGACGGATGCCTCAGCTCTGCAGACGTTCAGCGAACATGCTGTGCAGGGTGATCCGCGATCGCTGGAAGGTCGGGGTCGGGAGATTCTGCTCGGCGAGCCGCTCGCCGCACGCTTCGGCCTGATACCCGGTGATACGGTGGTGCTGATCGTCTCGGAACCCGGGCCTTCGGGCCTCACGCCGCGGCTGCAGCCGTACCATCTCATCGGCACCTTCGAAATCGGGGCCGAGCTGGATTACACGCTGGCCGTGATGGCGATGGAAGATTTTCCGGTTGCGGACCTCGCCTCGGCCGGGAGCGTCGGCGTCCGCCTGACGCTCGAGGATCCGCTGCTTGCCGACCGGGTGTCCCGTAACATCCTGAACCGGTTTCCGGATCTCGAGGTCGAGAGCTGGACCGACACGTATGGTGAGCTCTTTCAGGCCGTTCGTCTCGAGAAGGTGATGATGTTCCTCATTCTGCTCATGGTGGTGGCCGTGGCATCTTTCAACATCGTCTCGGGGCAGATGATGGTGGTGACGGACAAGCGCGCGGACATCGCCATACTCCGGACCATGGGTGCCGAGGGGCGGACGATCCTGCAGACGTTCCTGTTCCAGGGAGTGGTGATATCCGGCGCGGGCATCGTCGTCGGTCTGCTTCTGGGTGTGCTGGTCTCACATCGGATCACGGAGATCGTTGCCTGGATGAAGGCGTGGTTCGGCTTCGGCCTGCTGGATGGCACCTACTTCGTGGAGGTCCCGGTGCTGGTCCAGGGCGGCGATCTGGCCGTGATCGCTGCGCTGTCCGGCGTGCTCTGTCTGATTTCCGCTTGGCTCCCTGCCCGCCGCGCCGCCGGGCTGAACCCAGTCGAAGGCCTGCACTACTGAGATCCGGAAGCTGCCGCCTTCTTGGCCTGCCGGTGCGCCTTGCGGTCCCGCCACCGGCTGATCACGTGAAATCGCCAGCTCACCCGCACGAGCACGTATCCGGTCACACCGGCGACCCAGCCGCACAGCAGCGAACCGAAGATGAGCGGGTAGCCGATGTCCTCGAGGTTGGTCATGAGCCAGTCCCAGGAGAGGTGAACGCTGTCCACCGACACCTCCATGTTCAGCAGCCAGGCCCCGAGCCGGTACGTGAAGTAGAAGATCGGCGGAATGGTGATGGGGTTGCTGATCCAGACGAGTGAGACGGCGAGCGGCAGGTTGCACCGGGCCAGGATGGCGAGCGCGGCGGCGATGACCATCTGAAACGGAAACGGCAGAAACGCGCAGAACAGGCCGATGAAGGTGGCACCCGCGATGGAACGCCGGTGCATGTGCCAGATTTCCGGGTTCTTCAGCCACCGGCTCACAGGCCTGAGAGCAGGATTACCGCTGACCTCCGAGGGGGCGGGCAGATACCGTCGCAGGAACTTCCGTGCCATGGCCGGATTATGCACGCGAACCCCTACGCCGCCCATGAGGCCTGGTGGACACCGCGGTTCGTCAGGCGCGGGGTCATACCGTTCCGTCTGGTCGTGGGCCTGACCCTGGGCGTGCTGACGCTGGTACTGCCGTGGGGCTATCCGGCGTCCCGGGCAGCACCGTGGCTGTCAGGGGCAGCGATCGTATATGTGGCAGGGATCGTTGCGGTGCGCTTCAACACCGGTGCCAGGGTGATGCCGGATGGTTTCCTTGCGCTGCTGATCGCTCTGCTCGCCGGCTATGCCTGGGGACACTGGCGGATAGGGGAGGTCCTTCAGGCGCGGCTGCCGAATTGCGTCGACGCTGCGCCGAGATCGTTCGAGCTCGTCATCCTGGACGTGCCGCAACGTGAATCCGGCGGTGAGCGGCGCGATCGCGGCGCGCGGCTGGCACCCGATGTCGTCCGGTTCACGGCCCGGGTGTGGCTCTCACCGGACCCGGTCTGTCCGGGGCTCGACGAGCACCGCGTCAGGCTTGCCTGGTACGACCCTCCGACTCTCCTGCCTGGCCAGCACTGGCGGGTCGAGGGTCGCCTCCGGCCACCGTGGGGCTACCGGAACAGTGCAGGCTTCGACTACGAGCGGTGGCTGTTGGGGCAGGGACTCAACGGCACGGGTTATGTCCGCACCGGAAGACTCGAATCTCAGGACGATGTGCCGACGTCGGGTCATCCGGACCTGCGAAAGCAGCTTCGGGAGGCCATCGAGGCAAGGGACCTGGCCCAGGGGCCGTTCATTCTCGCGCTACTGCTCGGTGACGATTCCCGGATCAGTGCACGTGCCTGGCAGGTGCTGCGGGACAGCGGCACCCTGCATCTGTTCGTGGTGTCGGGCCTGCATGTCGGGATGATCGCGGGTCTCATCTTTCAACTCGGCCGCGGACTGACCCGTCTCTGTCCGGTGCTGCTGCTGCAAGTGGGCAGCCGGCGGATGGCTTCCGCACTCGCCGGCATGGGAAGCGGGGCGTACGTGTGGCTCACCGGTGCCGGCGTACCCGCCATGCGGGCCTGGCTGATGAGCATCGCGACGCTGGCGCTGCTCTCGGCAGGGAGAAAGGTCAGTTTGCAGAGGGTGTTGATGCTGGTGCTCGCCGTCGTGGTGCTTGCCGACCCGCTGCTCGTCCACCAGCAGGGATTCTGGCTGTCGTTTGCTGCCGTGCTGGCGCTGGTGGGCTATTTCCGGCCCAGGATTCCGGGCGACCCGCGTGAAGGGTTCTTCCGCTGGCGCGAATCGTTGTATCAGCTCCTGACCGCCCAGCTCGTGCTGTTCTTCTCACTGTCACCACTTCTCGCCATGGATGTGGGCGGCATACCGCTGGTCGCACCGCTGGCGAACGCTGTTGCGGTGCCGCTGATGACGGTCGTCGTCCTGCCCCTGGTGCTGGCTGCCGGGCCGTTGCTCTATCTATGGCCGGGTGGGGCGGATGCCCTGCTCGGGTGGGCGGACTGCCTGCTCGGCGTGCTCGTCGACGGGGTGACGCTGGGTGCGGGCGTCCCGGGGATGGCCATGGGTGCCGTCGGCGGGTGGGAGTGGCTGGTGCTCGCCGTCGTCGTGCTGCTGCTCGGCCGCGCGCCCGGGCTGGTCGGGGGAGTCTGGCTCGCGGTGCTCTGGTGGGCCGTGCTCATTCCTCAGGGGGCGCCGCCCGCCTATGGTGTGGTCCGCATCACGGCGCTGGATGTGGGGCAGGGGAGCGCCATTCTCGTGGAGACCCGGCATCATCGCCTGCTGTACGACACTGGCGCGATATATCCGTCGGGGTTCGACCTGGGAGAAGCCGTCGTCGTACCGAGCCTGCGGAGGTCCCGGATGCCGGAGCTCGACGACCTGGTGCTCAGCCACGACGACGTCGACCACACAGGCGGCGCGGCAGCCGTCATCCGGCTGCTCGCACCAGATCGTATATGGACGTCCTTTCCGATTACCGATGAACGCTGGGCGGTGGGATCCATGCGTCGCTGTCGGCGCGATGTGTCCTGGACGTGGGATGCGGTGCGCTTCCGCTTTCTCCACCCGCCATCCCGCTGGCAGGGCCCGGACAACGATGGATCCTGCGTACTGCTGATCGACGCACCGGGTGGCCGGGCGTTGATTGCCGGGGATGTCTCGGCGAAGGTGGAGCGCAGGCTCATCAAGCTACCCGTAGATCTCGCCTTTGCACCGCACCACGGCAGTGCCACTTCCTCGTCCATGAGCTTCGTGCGCGGGTTCCGGCCCGGTATCGTCTTCATCAGCACTGACCGCCGCAGTCGCTATGGGCATCCCCATCCGGAGGTGCTGGCCAGGTTCGCGTCGGCGCGGTTATTCATCACCGGCCGGGACGGCGCGCTGCAGTGGGCGAGCGACCAGCCGTCACAGGTGGGTCGATCACGGTCGGACTCGAATGCCTACTGGCAGGGTACGTGGTCGAGAGAGGAGATCAGCAGGCCGTCGGCGGCAGGCTGTCCAGCCGGTGGATGATCTGCCGCAGGTCGCGCACCAGCTCGTCCTTCTCGTCGTCGGATAGGAATTCACCCACCTCGAGCGCACGATCCCGGCACTTCAGCTCGATCCGTTTCTTGTACCAGGGGTGATGGGCAGGCCGGACGAAAAACCGGGTGAAGTATCGTTCCAGCTCGAGATGCAGGACCGGACGGCGGATGCCGCGCTCGAAGATCAGCGCATCCCGGTTGAGGCGCAGCACCTCGGTGGTATGTGTGCGTCTGACGCAGTAGTAGAGGCACGCTGTCAGCACACTGATCTCGAGCACGGTGAACGGCAGGATCATCCAGAATCCACGGGCGCTGAATACGGCTGCCATGGTCAGCGACACGGCCATCAGCGAGCCGATGAAGTAGACATTGGCGCGCCAGGTCCAGGAGCGGTTGGGTCTGAGGACGATACAGGCAGATGTCTCCCCATCGTCGAACTGGCAGCTGATCATCCCGCGTACTCCTGCTCACGAAGCCAGCGGAAAGCTTCGCCCGCAAGGCCGCGGGTGACATCGTCGGTGAAGGTGAGCTCGTCCACCATCCGCGGATTCTGCAGCCAGCGGCTGGATTTGTACCGCTCTCCCGGCGCGAAGGCAAAGCGGCTCCCATCGACCCGTGTGACGGCGTAGATCTTGGCGACCGCCGCCTCCGGCACATCGGGATTCGATTCCGTTTCCAGTGTCATGAGGTGCAGCTCGGCGGGTTCGACGCCCAGGGAAAAGCGTTCTGCAAGCATCTGCGACAGGCTCTGTCGCCAGTCGTCGCCCACCACGAGGTAGGTACCGGGAAACGTCCACCGGCCGTTCTGCTGAACGATGAGCAGACGTCCCATCTCGTTCAGACAGGCAGCGAAGACGTGCAGCTGGAAGTAGTCCCGACCGATGGCCAGCTCGTCACGCAGACGCACCACGCTCTCCCACAGGTGCCGGCTGGTTCGATTCACGAACCGGCACCCCAGCCCGTCCGCCTCCAGGCGCACGATCTCCATGTCCACGGTGGGCGTCGGCTGACTGTCCACCGTGTTGGCGTTTCTCATGGTGAGCTTGACCTTGGCGCCAGCCTTCAGAGGGACGCTGTCGATCTCGACGAATACGCCCCCTTCCGACACATCCCGGGCGACACAGTTGCGGCGACCGACTGACGGATGCTGCAGCTCCACCAGCAGGGGGAGCTGGATGCGGGGATGCTTTCTTCTCTCCATCATTCCGGCGCTTGTACGTGGATTCCCTTACCCGCCTTGGATCCGGATGACGGCAGTCTGCGTGCGAGTATTCGTTGAATTCTGGGTAATCGCCCTCATTGTAGCAACCGTCAATCAGCTTACGAGAGGCCCCATGCGACCGGACAAGATGACCAGCCGCCTGCAGGAAGCCCTGGGCGATGCCCATTCCCTGGCCATTGGCCGGGACCATACGGCCCTGGAGCCCGTGCACCTGTTCGCCGTCATGCTGGAGCAGAAGCCGGGTGCCGCGGCTTCCCTGCTCGGCAGGGCGGGCGCCGACCTGCCGACCCTGCGTGGATCGGTGGAAACCGCTCTGGACCGCCTGGCCACGCTGAGTACGCCGACCGGGGAGATCTCGCCGTCCCAGGCTTTTGTCCGGGTGCTGAATCTGGCGGATCGGAACGCTCAGAAGTCGGGCGACAGTTTCCTGTCCTCGGAGCAGGTGCTGCTGGCCATGTTCAGCGACCCGACGGTCGGCGGCCTGCTCAAGTCGAGCGGGGTGAACGAGCAATCTCTCGAGGAGACCATCAAGATGTCGAGGAGCGGTGAGACGGTGAACGACCCCAACGCCGAGGAAGCCCGGGAAGCGCTGTCCAAGTACACGGTGGACCTCACGGAGCGGGCGGAGCAGGGCAAGCTCGACCCGGTGATCGGCCGTGACGACGAGATCCGGCGGACCATTCAGGTACTGCAGCGTCGGACCAAGAACAATCCCGTGCTCATCGGTGAGCCCGGTGTGGGCAAGACGGCCATCGTCGAGGGACTGGCGCAGCGGATCCTCAACGGCGAGGTGCCGGAGGGCCTCAAGAGCAAGCGTATTCTCGCGCTCGACATGGGCGCACTCATCGCCGGCGCCAAATTCCGTGGCGAGTTCGAGGAACGCCTGAAGGCCGTCCTGAACGAGCTGGCCAAGCAGGAAGGCAACGTCATTCTCTTCATCGACGAGTTGCACACCATGGTAGGTGCCGGTAAGGCCGAGGGTGCCATGGATGCCGGTAACATGCTCAAGCCCGCACTGGCGCGCGGCGAGCTGCACTGTGTCGGCGCCACCACCCTGGACGAGTACCGTCAGTACATCGAAAAGGATGCTGCACTCGAGCGTCGGTTCCAGAAGGTGCAGGTGGACGAACCGAGCGTCGAGGACTCAATCGCCATCCTGCGCGGTCTCAAGGAGCGTTACGAGCTGCATCACGGGGTCGACATCACGGATCCTGCCATCGTCGCAGCCGCCCGACTGTCGCACCGCTACATCACGGACCGGCAGCTGCCGGACAAGGCCATCGATCTCATCGACGAGGCGGCAAGCCGCATCCGCATGGAGATGGACTCGAAACCTGAAGCCATGGACCGGCTCGAGCGTCGGCTCATTCAGTTCAAGATGGAGGCCGAGGCACTCAAGCACGAGTCGGACGAGGCGAGCAAGAAACGTCTGGCGGACCTCAACGGGTCCATCGACAGCCTCGAGAAGGAGTACGCGGATCTGGAGGAGATCTGGAAAGCAGAGAAAGCCACTCTGCGTGGTTCACAGGAGCTGAAGGAAGAGCTGGATGCCGCCCGGGTGGAGTTCGAGAACGCCCGCCGGGCCGGTGATCTGGCGCACATGTCGGAGCTGCAGTACGGGCGGATTCCGGAGCTGGAAAAACAGCTTGCGGCGGCTGCCACTGATGGCCAGGAGGCTTCACGCCATCTGCTGCGGAGCAACGTCACCGAGGACGAAGTGGCCGAGGTGGTGAGCAAGTGGACGGGTATTCCCATCTCGAAACTGCTCGAAGGCGAGCGGGAGAAGCTGTTGCGACTCGAAGAGGAGCTCCACAGGCGGGTGGTGGGCCAGGACGAAGCCGTACACACGGTGGCCGACGCGGTGCGTCGTTCCCGCGCGGGGTTGTCCGACCCGAACCGGCCCAACGGCTCGTTCATGTTTCTCGGCCCGACCGGGGTGGGTAAGACCGAGCTCTGCAAGGCGCTGGCCGAGGTGCTGTTCGATTCAGAAGAGGCAATGCTGCGCGTCGACATGTCCGAGTTCATGGAAAAGCATTCCGTGGCGCGACTGATCGGCGCGCCGCCGGGCTACGTCGGCTACGAAGAGGGCGGATACCTCACGGAGAAGGTCCGCCGCCGTCCTTACTCGCTGATTCTCCTGGACGAGATCGAGAAAGCGCACCCGGATGTGTTCAACATTCTGCTGCAGGTGCTGGATGATGGCCGCCTCACCGATGGTCACGGCAGAACGGTGGACTTCCGTAACACCGTGCTGGTGATGACGTCGAACATAGGCTCCCAGGCCATTCAGGCACTCACGGAGTCGGGGCAGACGGATCGGATCAAGGCCACTGTCATGGGCGAGGTGCAACAGCACTTCCGTCCGGAGTTCATCAACCGGGTCGACGACATCGTCGTCTTCCAGCCGCTCTCCAGGGAGCAGGTGGGCGAGATCGCCTCCATCCAGTTCGACGTGCTCCGGTCCCGGCTGTCGGATCAGGACATCGACATCGAGCTCACGGCAGAAGCCATCGAAACGCTGGTGGAAGAGGGCTACGACCCGGTTTATGGAGCGCGTCCGCTCAAGCGCGTCATCCAGAAACGCATCGAGAACCCACTCGCGCAGCGGATTCTCGCCGGTGATTTCCCACCCGGCAGCAGGGTTCGGATCACCATGACCGACGGTGATTTCCAGTTTCAGGCGGCGAGAGCCGCCTGAGCGGACTGAGGCGGGGCACGACTATTGTATATATATACAGTATCGGCTAGAGTGCGCGCATGAATGCTGAGACGACTCGGCGGGATCCTGCAGCGCAGCTGCCGCTGTTCGGCGCGATGGCGGTTCCGTCCGAGCCGGACAATTCCCGTGCACAGGTGGTCGCTGCGCCGACCATGGTCAGCCCCTATCTGCTCGCCGCGCGCCGGCTCTCCAAGCGTATCCGTCGTCTTCGGGATCACTCCCCGGAAGAAACCCAGACCGGTCTCGCCATCTGCCAGGCCCTGAAAGCCTACCTCCGGGATCAGACCGACCAACCGCACTGAGTCGGCCCGCTCGACACGATCCTGCTTGAGGACCAGCCGCACGTGCCGGTGGGTTGTTCACAACCCGGGAAAAGTGTTCAATTTGCGGACTTTTGGTATCTACGCACTGAATCCCACGGTTTTTTCCCGCATTATTTCATTGAGATAGAGAGTTTTCCTCGGGAGCGCTTCAGATAACACCCGGTCTGAAGGGAACCACCACACACGGAAGTCCACGCTGAAATCATGATCAAGAAATGCCTGTTCCCCGTCGCCGGCTACGGCACACGATTCCTGCCGGCCACCAAGGCGATGCCCAAGGAAGTGCTGCCGATACTTGACAAACCGCTCGTGCAGTACGGCGTCGAAGAAGCCTTTGCCGCGGGGCTCACCGACATCGGTTTCGTCACCGGTCGGGGCAAGCGTGCCATCGAAGATCATTTCGATATGAGCTACGAGCTCGAGCACCAGATTGCGGGTACCGGTAAGGAGCGGCAGCTTGCCGGCATCCGGGAGCTCATCGAGCGGTGCAGCTTTTCCTATACCCGACAGATCCACATGCGGGGACTCGGCGACGCCATCCTCAAGGGCCGGACGGTTATCGGCGATGAGCCGTTCGGTGTGGTCCTGGCAGACGATCTCTGTCTCGGTACCGACGATGGCCGGGGGCCCGGGGTGCTGCAGCAGATGGTCGGTCTCTACCGGCAGTTCCGCTGTAGCATCGTCGCAGTCGAGGAGGTCCCTGCGGAAGAGGCGCACAAGTACGGTGTGATTGCGGGTGAGGCGCTCTCGGACACCCTGATCCGGGTGACCGACATGGTCGAGAAGCCGCCGAAAGGTACTGCGCCCAGCAACCTGGCCATCATCGGCCGTTACATACTGACGCCTGATATCTTCGAGATTCTGGAGAACACGGAGCCCGGTAAGAATGGCGAGCTGCAGATCACGGACGCGCTCCTGACTCAGGCCGGTCAGGGGTGCGTCATTGCTTATAAATTCGCCGGTCGACGGTTCGACTGCGGCTCCGTGGAGGGATTTGTGGAGGCGACCAACTTCTTCTACCAGCTGAAGTACGGCGGGTGAGCGCTCCAGCTTACCGGACGGCGCTCGGGGAGCTGCTCGCGCGCCCACACCGGCCGCTTACGCTGACGGAAGGCATCAGCATCGAAGGGTTGCCGACGCCCGCGTTGTTGCTCGATGAAGGGGCCCTCATGCGCAACGTGGAGAAGATGGCCGCCTTTCTCGGCGCCCAGGGCAAGGGCTTCCGCCCACACGCCAAGACCCACAAATGTCCCGAGATCGCCCGTCGCCAGCTGGCGTCCGGAGCGGTGGGCATCTGTGCGGCGAAGATTTCGGAGGCGGCGGTACTGATGCACGCCGGCGTCGATCGAGTGCTGATCACGTCCGCCATTACCTCAGCTGCCAAGGCGGAGCTTGCCGCAGAGCTATCCGGACTCGGCCAGCTGGATATCGTGGTGGACTCTCCGCTGGGTGTGAAGCTGCTCGGCGACGCGATGACCGCGGGCACCGGCGATGAGCTCGGCGTGTTGATCGATCTGGATGAGGAGATGGGTCGTACGGGTACACGCTCGGACGACGTCGCGATCTCGCTGGCGGAACAGATCTCGCGCACACCTGGTTTGAAGTTCCGTGGCGTTCAGCACTATGCCGGCCACCTCATGCATGTCGCCGGCTTCGACGAGCGCCGCAGCCGTTCACTCGCGCTCTGGGAGCGGGTTTCTGCAAGGGTGGACAGGCTCCAGGCGGCCGGCCATCCGTGCAGCGTGGTCACCGGCTGCGGCACGGGGACGTTCAACATCGACTGCGAGGTACCTGCGGTTACCGACCTGCAGGTGGGCAGCTACGTTTTCATGGACCAGGAGTACCTCCTCATCGGCGGGCGCGACAGTGACCGTTTCGACGATTTCGAGGTGTCGCTTACCATGGCAACCACCGCGATCAGCGAGCCGCTGCCGGGTAAGGCAGTCACCGTGGATGGGGGGTTCAAGGCCTTCGCGTCCGATTCGGTACCTCCGGAACCGCTGGATATGGCTGGCAGCCGGTTCAGGTTCGCCGGGGATGAGCACGGCGTGCTGATCTTCGGAGCGGGTACGCAGCAGCCGACCCTCGGCAGCGTGCAGCGGTTCATCACACCGCATTGCGATCCGACGGTGAATCTACACGATGCGTTCTGGGTGCACGACGGTGATAGAGTGCACGCGCGCTGGCCGATCAGCGCCCGCGGCTGTTCCTGGTAGGTGTGCGCGTCTGCAGCAGGCAGGCGACGGGCAGGGACGCGGGCGGCTACGGGATGCGATCGGAGTTGGGTCGGGATCGAAGGATATTGGAGGTGACGGGTGCTTGAGATCGTTCAATCCGGTGGCTGGCTCATGGTTCCGATCCTGCTGTGCAGCATCGTGGCGGCAGCCATCTGTGTGGAGCGACTCTGGACGTTGCAGCGATCACGGATCGTTCCGAAGAACCTGGTCTCCCAGATCTGGAGCGCGGTGAAAACGGAAGAGCTGGACGCTCAGAAACTCAGGGAGCTCCGATCGAACAGTCCTCTGGGACAGGTCCTGGCTGCCGGTGTGGCCAACGCCAAGCGGGGTCGTGAGGTGATGAAGGAGGCCATGGAGGAAGCAGCAAGCCAGGTCAGCCACGATATGGAGCGTTATCTGACTTCCCTCGGTATCATTGCCTCCATCTCACCGCTGCTGGGCCTGCTCGGAACTGTGGTCGGCATGATCAAGGTCTTCACGGCACTGATGCTGGAAGGCGCGGGTAACGCGAACGTGCTGGCCGGTGGTATCTCGCAGGCCCTGATCACTACTGCGGCCGGACTCTCCGTCGCTATCCCTGCACTGATCTTCCATCGTTTCTTCCTGCGCCGCATCGACGAGCTGGTTGTCACCATGGAGCAGGAAGCGGGCAAGCTGGTGGAAATTCTGCAGGGTGACCGTCACGAGGAACCGCGGCTGTGAAATTCGCGAGGCGTGGACGTCATGAGGCAACGGTGGAGCTCACGCCGCTGATAGACGTGGTGTTCCTTCTGCTGATCTTTTTCATGGTGTCCACGACGTTCATCCGTGAGACACAGCTCAAGATCGACCTGCCCGAAGCAGCGGGAGAGCTGCAGGAAATCGAAGAGGACGTCATCGAGATCACCGTCGATCGGGTCGGCGACTATGCGGTGAACGACCGGCTGCTGGTCAACAACGACATCGGTACGCTGGTGCGGGCGCTGGAGTCGGTCATCGAGGCGGGTACCGGGACTGGGTCGCGACTGATCATTACCGCCGATGCCAATGCGTCCCACCAGAGTGTCGTCCGTGCCATGGATGCTGCAGGCAAGGTGGGACTGACGCACATCAGCATCACCACCCAGCAACCGACGGAAGAGTGACGGAAGCGCGACCCCTCATCGCACCGGATGACTCCGCTTCGACCGGCGCCGCGGATCCCGTGGTTGCACTGACTGAGCCGGACCCGGTTCCGCGCACTGGCAGTAGTGACTGGGCGACGTACCGACGCCTGCTCGGCTACGTAAAGCCGCACTGGTTCACCTTTCTCCTCGGCGTCATCGGATTTCAGATCGGCAGTGGTGCCGAAGCCTGGTTCGCCAAGATGTTCGGGGATCTGATCGACAGCTGGCCGCAGACCGCGATCGCCATCCCGTTGTTCATGCTGGCGGCTGCATTCGCCAGGGGACTGGGGGAAATTGCCGGTGAGATCCTGTTGAGCCGAATCTCCTTTTCCGTCGTACACGTCATCCGCTCCGAACTTTTCGAGCAGCTGCTCTATCTGCCCAGCAGGTACTTCGACGCGAGCAGTCAGGGCCATCTCGTTTCCCGCATCACCTACAACGTCACCCAGCTGCGCAGCACGGCGACCGATGCGCTTCAGACCATCGTTCAGGACGGCGGCAAGCTGATCGTCTACGTCGGGGTCATGCTCTATATGAGCTGGACGCTGACGCTGATCTTCGTGGTGACGGCGCCGGTGATCGCGCTGGTCGTCGGCTGGGCGAGCAAGCGTTTCCGTCGCATCAGCCGACGTATCCAGAATTCCATGGGCGACGTGACCCACGTGGCGTCGGAGGCGGTCACCGGATACCGCGTCGTTCGCATTTTCGGTGGCGAGGGTTACGAACGGGATCGCTTCAACCGATCGAGCCTGTACAACCAGCGCCAGAACCTGAAGATGGTTGCCACGAAAGTGGTCAGCACCCAGGTCATACAGATCTTCGTGGCTGTGGCGCTCTCGGTGCTCATCGCCGTGCTGTTCCGTCCGGAGGTCGGCGGTGAGCTGACCACCGGAGAAATCGTCACCTTTCTCGGTCTTGCAGGTCTCATGGCGAGACCGCTGCGCAAGCTCACGGAGGTCAATGCCCGGCTGCAGCGGGGTCTTGCAGCAGCGGAAGACATCTTCGGTCAGCTGGACGAAGCCCGGGAAACGGATACCGGTACCCGGGAAGTGGACAGGGTGGAAGGCCGCATCGAGTTCCGTAACGTCAACTTCGGTTACGCGAGCGGAGCCGGTCCGGTGCTCAAGGACCTGAACCTGATCATTCAACCTGGCCAGACCGTCGCGCTGGTCGGCAAGTCGGGCAGCGGCAAGTCGACGCTCGCAAGTCTGATTCCGCGATTCTACGAACCCGACAGCGGTGAGATTCTGCTGGACGGTCAGCCGATTCGTGAATACCGGTTGGATGCGCTCCGACACCAGATCGCGCTCGTCACGCAGCAGGTGACGCTGTTCAACGGCACACTCGCGGACAACATCGCCTACGGCGCGCTGGCGAGCGCTTCGGACGAAGCCATTGCCGATGCGATCGCCCGCGCCCATGCGGATGTCTTCATCAGTGAGTTGCCCGAGGGTCTCAGCACCGTGGTCGGAGACGATGGCGTGCTCCTGTCCGGTGGTCAGAGACAGCGGGTGGCGATCGCCCGTGCTCTGCTCAAGGACGCGCCGGTGCTGATTCTCGACGAAGCAACCTCTGCGCTCGATACCACCGCCGAGCGGCACATCCAGGCGGCACTGGAAGAGGTGATGCGGGGGCGGACGACGCTGGTCATTGCCCATCGACTGTCGACCATCGAGAACGCCGACGTCATTCTCGTCATGCAGGACGGCCGCATCGTCGAATCCGGACGTCATGCCGCTCTGCTGGCGGAAGGCGGCGTTTATGCCGAGCTCTACAACGCCCAGTTCGAAGAAGCCGCTGGAGAGAGCGGCAGGCACACGATCCAACCGCGTCCTCGTCGGGAGACCCGTGGGGCAACGCGTCACGGGCCGGCATTGCCCGCCATGGAGCGACGGCTGTCTCCGCTCGCCAGAGCCTGGTACGCCCAGTCTCCGTGGTTGCGTCTGCTGGCACCGCTCAGCTGGATCTACGGCACGGTTGCCAGACGGCGTCGGCTGAACTACCTCACCGGCGCTTCCTCGCCGTGGCGGCCGGATGTCCCTGTCATCGTCGTCGGCAACATCACCGCCGGTGGCACGGGAAAAACGCCATTCGTCATCTGGCTGGTCTGCGCGCTGCGCGCGCTTGGATTCCATCCGGGCATCGTTTCCCGTGGCCATGGCGGAGCGGATAACCGCGAGCCGGTACCGGTCACCGAGGACAGCAGCGCTGACTCCGTGGGAGACGAAGCGCCGCTGCTGGCGGCTCGAGCCCGGGTGCCCGTCGTCATCTGCCGGGACCGGGTGCGCGCCGTACAGGCGTTGCTGGAGTCCGGTAACTGCGATCTGGTCGTTGCCGATGATGGTTTGCAGCACTACGCGCTGGCGAGGGACATCGAGGTGGCCATCGTCGACGGGCATCGCGGACTCGGCAACCGGCGTCTGCTGCCGGCCGGGCCCCTCAGGGAACCAGCCGACCGCCTCGACGAGGTGGACTGGGTCGTCTGTTCAGGACGTTCTGCGGGTACCGTGGCCGAGGAATGGCTCATGACTGTAGAGCCGCTGCGGTTCGTCGGACTCGGACGGACACCCGATCTGTCCGTGGAGGAGTTCGCCAGTCGTTTCGTCAACGTCAATGCCATCGCCGGTATCGGCAATCCAGGACGATTCGTACAGACGCTGAAGCAGATGGGGCTCAAGCCGATGCTGACTGCTTATCCGGATCATCATCGTTTCACCGGCTCCGAGCTCGACATCGGCAATGGCTGGCCCGTGGTCTGCACGGAGAAGGACGCGACCAAGCTACGTGAACTGGAGACGTTGCCCGACATGGTCTGGTACCTGGAGGTGGCCGCAGCGCTCAGCGGACCGGCAGGAGAGTCGGGACAGGACAAGCTGGCGGCGCTGCTCGCCCTGCACGGGATCAAGAGCCCGTGACCTACCGGGTCGTCATCCCGGCCCGCTACGGTTCAGAGCGGCTGCCCGGAAAACCGCTGGCCGACATTCATGGTCTGCCTATGATCGTCCGCGTTGCCCAGGCCGTTGCCCGATCCGGTGCCCGTGAGCTCATCGTCGCCACGGATGACGAACGGGTCGTGGACATCGTCACCCGGGCAGGGTTTCACGCCATGGCCACCCGCGCGGATCATCCGTCCGGCTCCGACCGGGTCATGGAGGTGGTCACCCGGGCCGGCTGGCCGGCGGATGACGTGGTGCTGAACGTCCAGGGCGACGAACCGCTGATTCCTCCTGCCGTGCTCGATCAGCTTGCCGACTCGCTCCGCGGTACCGACGATTTTGCCAGCGCCACGCTCTGCGAGCCCATCCTGTCCAGGGATGCGCTGGAGAATCCGAACGTGGTCAAGGTGGTGCGCGCCGAAGGTGGTCGTGCGCTGTACTTCTCCCGGGCGGCCATTCCGCATCGGCGGGACGGCCTGGCCGCGCCCGCCGGACGGCTGCCGGCGGATGGACGCTGGTGGCGGCACATCGGTGTTTATGCCTACCGGGTGTGGGCACTCCGTCGGTTCGTCGGTCTGCCGACAGGGGCTCTGGAGAACCTGGAGAAGCTCGAACAGCTCAGGCTTCTGGAAAACGGCCTCGACATGCTGGTCCTCGAGGCCTGCGAGCCGGTGCCGGGCGGGGTGGACACACCCGAGGATCTGGAGCGGGTGAGGGCGCTATTCGGCTGATCGGAGCTCGACCGGTCGAAGCGAAGCGCACTCTACCTGGGTGCCATGCGGATACCGCCGTCGAGACGGATCGTTTCGCCATTGAGATAGCGGTTTTCGATGATCTGTCGGGCGAGCAGCGCATATTCCGGGGCATTGCCCAGCCGCTTCGGGAACTGAACCATTTCGATAAGCGGATCGCGGACCCGGTCGGGCGCACCGGCCATCATCGGCGTTTCGAAGATGCCCGGCGCGATGGTGCAGACACGAATGCCCGACCGGGCCAGGTCCCGCGCGACGGGCAGCGTCATGCCGGCTACACCGGCCTTGCTCGCCGAGTAGGCCGCCTGACCGATCTGACCGTCGAAGGCGGCGACCGACGCCGTGTTGATGATCACGCCCCGTTCGTCATCGGCTTCCGGTGTGTTGTGCTGCATCTGCTCCGCGCACAGCCGCAGTGTGTTGAAGGTGCCGACCAGATTGACCTGGATCACGAAGTTGAACATTTTCAGCGGCATGGCACCGTCCTTGCCGAGCGTACGTGATGCTGCGCCGATACCCGCACAGTTGACGTTGACGTGAATGGCGCCGAACGCGTCCATCACGCCGCTCACACCGTTCTGAACGGACTCTTCGTCGGTCACGTTGACGACGAACGGCGCAGCCGCCACGCCAAGTTCCTCTGCCGTGGCTCTCACCAGCGCTTCGTTCATATCGAACAGCGCGACTTTGCCGCCCTGGTTGATTACCATCTCGGCGGTTGCCCGGCCCAGCCCGGATGCGCCTCCAGTGATGACGGCTACCTTGTTTTTGAGATCCACAGCATTACTCCCATTCACAGTGACATGCCCGGGCACGATGCGGCCGAAAACACGCCCCACCCGGCGAGGGCGCCGAGTATAGCGAATGGCTGGCTTTACATGCCGGGTTTCCTGTCGGAGGAGGCAGGGGCCGAGCTGCTGCGCTGGTGCCTCGATCATGTGCGATGGCATCGTGAGCCCATCCGCCTGTTCGGCAGGACGCATGTGGCGCCCCGACTCGTCGGCTGGTGCGGCGATCCCGGACTGAGTTACCGCTATGCGGGGCAGGATCATCCGGGTCACGGCTGGCCGATGCCGTTGCAACGGATCCGCGAACGGCTGGCGCAGGAAACGGATATTTCCTTCAACTTCCTGCTGTTGAATCGCTACCGTTGCGGGTCCGATCGAATGGGCTGGCACCGGGACGACGAGCCCATGACAAGCCGCATGGTGGCGTCGATCAGCCTTGGCGCACAACGTCGGTTTCTTATGCGACAGGAGCCGGATCGTCCCAGTGTGCGCCTGACACTGGAACACGGTTCGTTGCTGCTCATGGACCGGTTCGTACCGCACGCGCTGCCGGCCACGCGTCGCCCGATCGGCGAACGGGTGAACCTCTCATTCCGGAGCCTGCCGTGTCCGATCTGACGGCGTTGAATACCCTCTCGGTGCAATCCGAGGCCCGTGAGCTGTATACCGTCACCACTAACAGGGATCTCGAGACGGTCAGGGAAAAGGCACGGTCCGGTCCGGTCGTGGTGCTCGGCGGCGGCAGCAATGTGATTCTCGCAGATCGGGTGGATCTGCCTGTCATTCTGGTCCGCAACCGCGGTGTACGGGCCGAGACCCGCAAGGGCAGGGTAGAGGTTACCGCAGCCGCGGGCGAGAACTGGCACGGCCTGGTGCGCTGGTGCCTCGGCCGGGGCTTGTCGGGTATCGAGAACCTGGCGCTCATCCCGGGCAGCGTCGGGGCCGCACCGGTTCAGAACATCGGCGCTTACGGTGTGGAGCTGGATACGCGCTTCGTGGCGCTGCAGGCCCTGGAGCTGGCCAGCGGCCGTCTCGTCCACATGTCCCGGGCGGAGTGTGGATTCGGCTACCGGACGAGCCTGTTCAAGTCGCGGCCGGGTCGGTTTCTGATCGTCGAGGTGACGCTGAGTCTGGACAGTACGCCGGGGCGCCTCGTCACGGACTATCCGGACGTGGCAACGGAGCTGGCCAGAATGGGCAGGGCGCGGGTCGCACCGGTGGATGTGGCGGAAGCGGTCATCCGGATCCGCAGGCGCAAGCTTCCGGATCCCCGGCGCGTGCCGAATGCCGGCAGCTTTTTCAAGAATCCGGTGGTGGATCGTAAAACGGCCGAACGACTCGTCGGACTCATCGACGATCTCAAAACCTACCCGGCGGCTGACGGAATCAAGCTGGCGGCCGCGCAGCTGATCGATCGCTGTCGGCGTGACGATACCGGCAACCTGCAGCCCTGGGCCCGGGGCGACACCCCGGTTCGTATCTGGCACAGACAGGCGCTGGTGCTGACCAACCCGGGTAGACGCCCGGCGTCGGAGGTACTGGCCACAGCCGATGCGATCCGGGAAGCCGTTGCGGCCAGATTCGGTGTCCGGCTGGACCTGGAACCGGACACCGTCGGCTGCTGACTTTCCTCAGCGGGGAATCAGTCCTTCCTGCTGCAACTTCGCCTCCCGCTGTCGACGCCGGACCTCGCGCGGATCGTTGGCCGCACGACCGGCTTCCACCGGTGTTTCCTCCTCCTGAGGCTCTGAAACGACACTTGCAGGCGGCGCAGCTTTGGCCGGGGCTTCCGGTTCCGGTGGGGTCGCGGACGTGGCGGGCGTCGGTTTCTCGGCTGCTTTGCCGGCTTCCTCTTCGCTCGGTGCATCGGCACCGTGCTGACTAGCGGCTGCCATCGGCGCGGGCGCTGGCTCCAGTCTGGCCGGCTCTCCCTGTCCCGAATCGGCGACGGGTTCGACCGTCTGCATTGCGGTCGCCGCAGCCTCCACAGACTCCTCTTTCCGCTGCCGCGGGTCGTTGGCAGCACGAATGCCGTCGTCGACGGCACGCCTGCCGCCGGAGGATTCCCCAGAGGCGGCCATCGGCTCCGGTGCCCCGATTGTCTGTGCCGCGGCCGTACCGGCCGCGTCTGCCTCGGCAACCGGTGCCACCGCTTCCGACGCTTTGACTCTGGGTCGCTCCCCGGATGCGGTCGACGATTCTGACGTCCGCTGGTCGACGGCCGCACGATCACGCTTGGGTCGGCGCTTGCTGCGTGCCAGCTCCTCATCCGTGGGCCGGCGCGATTCCATTACCACGGTCTCAGTGTCAGCGGCGCCTTCCTGCTCGGCGCGCTTGCGTGGCGCACGCTGGGGGCGGACATCGCTCTGTTCGGCGCTCTGCTCGGCGGCCTCGCGCCGTGCCGGACCTTTTCGTGCATCGTCGCCTCTGCGGCCATCGTCCTTGCGCGGTGCCTCCCTACGGTTATCACGCTCGGCCGAATCGGCCCGGCGGGCATCTCGCCGAGTCTCAGAACCGCGTCGCTGGCGGTCGTTCTGCTCGCCGTTACCCTTGCTGCGGGCGCGGCCTTCCTGCTTGCGACCCCGGTTGTTCTCCCGTGACGGTTTCCGCTCCTCGCCCCGATCCGATCCGGCGCTTCGCTGCCGGCGCTCTTCCGGGGCCGCGGTTTCCTTCGGTGTTTCCACCGCCGGCTGCTCGCTGAACAGAGATCGGACGAATCGTCGGAAAAGTCCTGGTTGATCGGCCTCCGGCCTACGCGATTCAACCTCGCTGACACGGGAGGCCGGGCTCCCGCCGCTGCTCTGCGGTTCCGAGGTGTTCGGTTGCTCGTCACGGCCGACCGGTCGGGGTGTGGCAGGCTGGATGGCCTGCACGACGGCGGTCCGAGCCGGTGTCACCTGGCGGGTTGGCGGTCGGACCTCTTCCTCGGGGACCTGCAGTGTTTCGGTCAGCTCGTAGCTTGGTACATCGCCTTCCTCGCTGATATGGTCGTCGCGGAGGCGCTGAATTTCGAAGTGCGGTGTTTCCAGATTGACGTTCGGCACGATGACGACGTGCGTACCCGTGCGCCGCTCGATGTCGGCCACATCGGCGCGCTTCTCGTTGAGCAGAAACGAAGCGATGTTGAGCGGCACCATGGCGCGTACGACGGAGCTGCGTTCCTTCAGGCACTCCTCCTCCATGATCCGGAGAATGGCGAGCGCAAGCGATCGGATGTCACGAATTCGTCCCTGACCGTTGCAGCGTGGGCAGATTTCCGTGGTGAGCTCCTCCAGCGAAGGCCGCAGCCGCTGACGTGACATCTCCATCAGGCCGAATCGGGATATCCGTCCGAGCTGGACACGGGCTCGGTCTGCTTCCAGGGCTTCGCGCATCTTCGTTTCCACGGCGCGCTGATTCTTCACCGAGGTCATGTCGATGAAATCGATGACGATGAGCCCGCCCACGTCGCGAAGGCGCAGCTGCCGGGCGATTTCTTCCGCGGCCTCAAGATTGGTGTTCAGCGCGGTTTCTTCGATGTCGGCTCCCTTGGTGGCCCGTGCCGAGTTGATGTCGATGGATACGAGCGCTTCGGTCGGGTCGATGACGATGCTGCCTCCGGACGGCAGCTTGACGTTGTGCTGGAACGCGGTTTCGATCTGGCTCTCGATCTGGTAGCGGCTGAACAGCGGAATGGAGTCCGTGTAGAACTTCACCTTGTCCCGGTAGCCGGGCATGACCTGCTCGATGAAGGTCTTCGCTTCCTCGAAGGCCTGCTTGCCATCGATCAGCACCTCGCCGATGTCCTTACGCAGATTGTCCCGGATGGCTCGGAGGATGACGCTGTTCTCCTGGTACAGGAGCTGCGGTGCCTTCTGATCCTTCTCTGCCTGGGAAATGGCTTCCCAGACCTGCAGCAGGTAGTCCAGGTCCCATTGCAGCTCTTCGCTGCTGCGACCGATGCCCGCGGTGCGGATGATGACACCCATACCCTGTGGGATGTTGAGCTGGCTCATCGCCTCGCGGAGCTGATCCCGATCCTCGCCCTCGATGCGCCGCGAAATGCCACCGGCTCGGGGATTGTTGGGCATGAGCACCATGTAACGACCAGCCAGGCTGATGAAGGTGGTCAGCGCGGCTCCCTTGTTCCCCCGTTCCTCTTTCTCCACCTGGACGACCAGTTCCTGACCTTCGCTGATGAGTTCTGCGATGTTCAGTCGGCCACCCTCCGCTGGTTTCTGCTTGAAGTAGTCGCGGGAGATTTCCTTCAGCGGCAGGAAGCCGTGCCGGTCGGCACCGAAATCGACGAAGGCGGCTTCCAGGCTGGGTTCCACCCGGGTGATCCGGGCTTTGTAGATACTGGCTTTTTTCTGCTCGCGACCGGCGTTTTCGAGGTCCAGGTCGTACAGTTTCTGGCCGTCGACCAGAGCGACCCTGACTTCTTCCGCCTGGGTCGCGTTGATGAGCATTCTTTTCATTTTCGTCTCGTTCCTCTCAGGCCACCGGCTACGGCGGCAGGGACGAGCACCAAGGGGACGCTCTGTACCAAACCCGATGCGGGACGATAGCGGGTCAGCCTTCCACGGACGGGAAGCACTCGCGCAGCGCCCGGTCACCCGGACGCCAGGGGCATGGAAAGGGCGCCGTGATGGCTTTCGGTCCTGCGGATGTGATCACCGCAGATCGCGCCGGTCGCTGCCGGCACCCGAGCTCAGGAGACGCACCTTCGGTTCCGGCGACCGACACACCGTGTCGCCGCCTGGATGTTCTTGCACTTGCGAATACTCGAGTCCGCAAACCTTTCCCTGGATCGAGCAGAACGCGGCGAGATGACGGCCGACGCTGGTTCGATGATGGCTGTCCTTCCTGGACGGATCGAGATGACGTGCCGGTAGCTTGATGGTCGCAACCGGTGATCCGTTCGTTGTGACAGCCGGAAACCCTACTGCTCGAGACCCTGATCTGGTCTGGCACCAGCTTTCCTGGTGACTCGTTGTTCGTTTTCACTGCCGGAAGCATTCGCTCCCGGCCTCTCTTTCGGCCGTTCAAGGACCGGCCGCGAGGGACGATTTTCGATAAGCTTCGTACCCGGATACATCCAGGCGCTTCCGCTCTCTGATCCGACCATCCCACGTCGGTCTGACCCGGTCCGTCAGGCGTATCACGCCACGGCCGGGCGAGAGCTTAGCAGTCCGGCTTAAGTCCTTCAAACGTTTGCAAAAACCCTGCTTTTCCACAGGCCGAGACCATTGACCCGACAGCAGCCACCCAAAATAGAAGGCGCAAGAGCCGGCCAGACGAAGGTGCGCGTTGTCGAGATCGACGAAGATTCTGGCCAGCGAATTGACAATTACCTCGTCAGGGTACTCAAGGGCGTGCCGCGCAGTCGGATTTACCAGATGATCCGCAAAGGCGAGGTGCGGGTGAACGGCGGGCGCATCAAGCCGACTTACAAGCTGCAGTCTGGAGACCAGCTGCGCATTCCGCCCGTTCGACTCACGGCGGGGCCGGCCGAGACGTTCATCGGCCAGGCCCGACTCGATGACCTGGCGGGGGCGGTGTTGTATGAGGACGACCGGCTACTGGTCCTCGACAAACCCGCCGGTCTCGCGGTTCACGGCGGCTCTGGCGTCTCCTTTGGCGCAATCGAGGCTCTCAGGCGGCTACGTCCTGGGGCGTCGCTTGAACTCGTGCATCGTCTCGACCGGGATACGTCAGGTTGCCTGCTGGTTGCCAAGCGGCGATCGTCCCTTCGCGAGCTCCACGCCCTCATCCGGGCCGGATCCCTGAACAAGACCTATCGACTCATCGTCCACGGCCACTGGCCGGTGGACCTGGACCGCGTGGAGGCGCCGCTCACGAGATACGTGACGATCTCCGGCGAGCGGCGGGTCCGGGGCGATCAGCAAGGCAAACCGAGTCTGACGACGTTTCAGCTGGACGAGCACGCAGCGGCCGCGAGCCTGCTCACGGCGCGTCTGCACACCGGCCGTACCCATCAGATACGCGTGCACTGCCGGTTGGCGGGCTTCAGCATCGTCGGTGACGAAAAATATGCCTCGGTGGAGGAGCTGGCCGCGGACCGGGCGCTCGGCATTCACCGGCTGTGTCTGCACGCAAGCCGGATCGAGATTCCCTGGTCGCGGCCGGCACAGGTAGTCGAGGCACCGTTGCCGGTGGATTTTCAGCGTGCGTGGCAGCTCTTATCAGCGTCCGAGCACGGGTAGGCCGGCGCGCTCCAGCATGCTGCACAAGCGGATGAGCGGCAGACCGATGAGGGCGTTGGGATCTTCACCGCCGAGGTGTTCGAACAGCGCGATGCCGAGCCCTTCGGACTTGAACGCGCCGGCACAGTCCAGCGGCTGTTCCCGGTCCACGTAGTCGCGGATCTGGCGCTCGCTGAGTGGACGGAACCTGACCAGTGTGTCCACGACGGCGGTCTGGTGGGAACCGTCCCGGGTGTCGAACAGACACAATCCCGTATGAAAAACCACCTCCCGCCCGGACAGGGCATTCAGCTGGTCCCGGGCGCGGTCTGGCGTACCCGGCTTGCCGAGGATCCGCCCGTCCAGCTCCGCGACCTGGTCAGAGCCGATGACCAGCGCGTCCGTCGCATTGCGCGCACCTGCCTGCGCCTTCAGGAGTGCCAGACGGATCACGAGATCCCCTGGGGATTCGTCCGCCATCGGCGTTTCGTCTACCGCAGGGGCCACGGTGGAAAAAGGCAGTTCGAGCCGGGCGAGCAGCTGGGCCCGATAGCGGGAGGTCGATGCGAGGATCAGTTCCATGGTCTGTTGCGACTAGTCCTTGAGAAAAAATGCTTGTGAATTAGTGCGTTAGTGATCGATTCGGACCGTCCGGGAGCGCATAGAACACCCTTTACAGCGCCCTACAGGGTACCTATGATGGCGCCCGCTATGAATACCCGCCCCCAGGCAGCCCTGCCATACCTGGAACTGGCAAGGCAGGCGGCGCGGATTACCCGGCAGATTGCACTCAGGGAGCTGTCACGACTCGAGGATATCGTTGTCGAGGACGGGTCATCGGGTAAACCGCTGGAGGTGACTCTCCAGTTCGGTCTGACAGCCGACGGGCACGTTCAGGTGCGCGGAGACATTACTGGAGACATCGCGCTCGTGTGCCACGGTTGCGCGGAGGCGCTGCCTTACCACCTCGCGATCCGGTTCCACTGCGTGATCGTGGAGTCGGAGGAAGCGGCCCGGGAGCTGGATGCTCAGGTGGCAACAGGTATGCGGCCCGAGGCACTGATCGTCGCAGACGGTCGTGAGATCGGGCTGGCCGATATCGTGGAGGATGAGATCCTCCTGGCGCTGCCGGAACGGCTCTGTCGGGCGGAGCCCTGCGAGTGGGCTCCGAGCCTCGTCTACCCGGCCCGGACGGGAGAAAGTACGGACACGCCCGGAGGCCGAGGCGACGAAAAGGACAACCCGTTCAGCGTGCTGGCGGAACTGACTACGACAAAGAAAACGCCCGGCGAGTGATTGCTCGCCGGATACGGAGGCCAGATGGCGGTTCAACAGAACAGAAAATCCCGGTCGAAGCGCGACATGCGTCGCGCCCACGACGCGCTCAGTGGTCCGACGCTTTCCGTGGAACCGACCACCGGCGAGACGCACCGGCGTCACCACGTCAGCTCGGACGGCTACTACAAGGGTAAGAAAGTCGTCGACTGATCCGTGGGCACGCCTGCGGGTACCGTCCAGACGCCCACGCTCATTCCCGCCGAGTCCAGAGTCCGCTGCTTCCGCCAGCATGTCCGATGGGCATAATGGTGGCTGCGGTGCCATGCCCGTTCGCGTCTCACTCGCGGGACCATACATGCATGCCGCTGGCGCACGGGACGGGTGACCGAAGCGTACACGAACAAGAAACTGTTCTGACCCGCTCCAGGCGGGCGTTGGCATGGGGGAGGAATTTCCGGTGAGCCTAGGTTTCGTTTTTCCCGGTCAGGGATCGCAGACGGTGGGCATGCTCATGGAGATGGCCGAGCGTCACGCCATCGTCAGGGAGACCTTCGACGAGGCGGGAGACGTGCTCGGTCTGCCGATGTGGTCGCTGGTCAGCGAAGGCCCTCAGGAACGGCTCAACCAGACAGAGATCACCCAGCCGGTGCTGCTCACCGCCAGCACCGCACTGTGGCGTGCATGGCAGGCCGAAGGTGGTCCGGATCCGGACAGGCTCGCAGGCCACAGCCTCGGGGAGTATTCCGCGCTGGTGTGCGCCGATGCACTGTCTTTCAAGGACGCGGTAGCACTGGTTCACCAGCGCGGCAAGCTGATGCAGGAAGCGGTTCCTCAAGGTGAGGGCGCCATGGCGGCAATACTCGGCCTGGACGACGATGTCGTCGCCGCCTGCTGCGACTCGGTGGATGGGGTGGTGAGTCCCGCGAATTTCAACGCGCCGAGTCAGGTGGTGATCGCCGGATCGTCGGCGGCAGTTGCGAGAGCGGTAGAGAAGTGTGTCGAAGCCGGTGCCCGGCGTGCGGTCCCGCTGCAGGTCAGCGGACCGTTCCACTGCGAGCTGATGGCACCCGCCAAGGTCGGATTCGCCGAGGCGCTGGACGCTGTGACCCTGTCGATGCCGCGGATTCCAGTGGTGCACAACGTGGACGCGACCGTAGCCACGGATCTCGACGCGCTGCGCGACAAGCTCCTCGAGCAGATGGCACGACCGGTTCAGTGGACACGCTGCGTCACGTCGATGATCGATGACGGCGTCGACAGCTTTGTGGAGTGCGGTGCCGGAAAGGTGCTCGCAGGGTTGATCAAGCGTATCGATCGCACAAAAACAGTGCACAACATCGATATGCCGGATGATTTCGCGGCCGCCGTTGAGACAGGAGGTCGCTCATGAGCGATGTCAGCCGTCGGACGGCCCTCGTGACGGGCGCGAGTCGTGGTATCGGGGCAGCGATCGCCGAGGTACTCAGTCAGACCTGCTTCGTCGTCGGTACGGCGACCAGCGACACAGGTGCCAGTGCGATCACCGAACGGCTCCAGGATCGCGGATTCGGCATGGTGATGAAAGTAGACGATGACGATTCCGTCGCGGCGGCCTACGACGTGCTGGGTGATCGCGAACTCGTGCCGCTGGTGCTCGTCAACAACGCGGGTATCACCAGCGACAACCTGCTGATGCGGATGAAGACCGAAGAGTGGACGAAGGTGATCGACACCAACCTCAACGGCCTCTACCGGGTGGTGAAGCCCGTGCTGCGCGGCATGATGAAAGCCCGGTGGGGACGCATCATCAACGTCAGCTCCGTGGTCGCCAGGATGGGAAACCCCGGTCAGAGCAACTACGTTGCCAGTAAATCGGGAATCGAGGGATTTACCCGATCGCTGGCCCAGGAGGTGGGTTCCCGGGGCATTACGGTCAACGCCGTTGCGCCCGGGTTCATCGAAACGGACATGACTGCGGTTCTCGATGAGAAGCAGATAGAGATGATGACCAGCCGGATTCCGCTCGGCACGCTCGGCAGGGTGGATGATGTCGCACATGCGGTGGCGTTCCTCGCGAGTGAACAGGCACGTTACGTCACCGGCGAGACGCTGCACGTAAACGGTGGGCTCTACATGGCCTGAGCGTTGTGCTCGTGGCGGTGAATTGCACCTCTTCACGGCGGTCAACAGCGACGGAAAATGCAGGATTTTCCGGTATAGAATCGCGACTCGAGGGGCCGGAATGTCAACCTTGGAGTCAACTTGAATTGGGTATAGGTGGCCTATAGAATGCGCGTCGCCCTGCACCCCAGGAACCAGATTGGGAGATCCCAGCGTAATGAGTAGCGTAGAAGAACGTGTTAAAAAACTGATTTGCGAACAGCTCGGCGTCAAGGAAGATGAAGTCAAAGACGAAGCTTCCTTCGTCGAGGACCTCGGTGCAGATTCGCTGGACACGGTGGAGTTGGTCATGGCGCTCG
>QJYB01000058.1 GCA_003247835.1 Gammaproteobacteria bacterium
CGGTTTGTCAGACTGCGTTCATGACCGATGATGCAATCCCGAAAGAAATCACGCGCGCCTTGGAGATTCTCGAACTCACGCTTCCCGTCACCTCCGAGGACCTGGCACGGGCCAAGCGCGTACAACTGTACAACTGGAACCCGGCCCGCTACGCCAACCTCACCAACAATCCCAACGCCTACATGCAGGCTTATAAGAAGGCCGAAGAGATGACCAGGCTCGTCGAAGCGTCGTTTGCGCTGCTCTCGGCTGTCCTGGTGCCGGATGATGAAACCGCCACCTAAACGGCGTTTTCGGTCGCACATCCCCCTGCGACATATCTAAAACCGTATGCCTCAGTCGCCGTGCTTCCTGCAGCCCTGTTCGATCGCGGCTCGATCATATTCCTAACCCACTTCGTGACTAGTGACCCGTGACATGCCTTCGTCGCCTTCCGAATGGGCCACCGGCCATGTAACCAGACCTGACACGCCCTCGCCGGCCCCCACCGCCGCCGTCTGCTTCGCATAGATCTGCGGCAGCTTGTTCGTACCGTACTTGGAGATATAGAGGAACACGTGTTCGCGGGCGTTCACCCGCACCGCCCAAGGTTGAAAATCGTTTTTGTAGAACTCCTCGCACAGCTGCATCGCATCGAGGCAGGAAATTCCCACCGGCTCGTTCAGCGTGTAGTAGTAGTCGAGCGGAAGGTCGTATTCCTCCTGCTTGTGGATCGTGATGCCGAACTTCTCCGGGTTGCGCACCATCGGCGTATGCCGGTAGGCCACGAAGTAGAACAGCTCCACCGAATGGATCACCGGCTGGTTGTCGATCACGAACTGGCGCGTCTCCAGCGCTTCGTCGCGCGTCTCACCGGGGAAGCCGTAGAAGGCCATCACATGGTTCCAGATACCGGCCTTCGCCGCCTGGTGGAGATTGTTCTGGATCACGCTCTTCTTCGCGTGCTTGTCCATGAGATTCAGCACGCGCTCGTTCGCCGACTCCATCCCGTAATAGAGAGTGCAGCACCCGGCCTTCGCCGCCAGATCCCACACCGCCTGGTCTTGTAAGGTCTCCTCGAAGCGGATCAGCGTCGTCCACTTGATGCCGACGTTCTGATCCACCAGCATCTGCGACACTTTCTTAAAAAGCGCCGGCGGATAGGACTCGTCGCTGAAGAGGAAATGCGTGCAGTGATACTTCTCCTTGAGCGCCTTCACCTGCTCAATCACGTGCTGCGCCGTCATGCCGCGATACTGATCGAAGTAGCCCTGGCCATGGTCGCAGAAGGTGCAGCGGCCCCAGTAGCAGCCGCGCGTCGCCAGGTAGGGAATGATCCGCTCCGGCACGAAGTACGAATCGAGCGGGAACCCGTCGAAATCCGGCAGCGGCAGCGCCGCCGTCTTCTCCGTATAGACTTCCTTGTTCTGTTTGACGCCTTCGGGAGTCCGCCACATCAAATTGGGCACCGACGCGAGGTCCCGCTGGCCGTTCAACGCCTCGATCAACCAGAGCAGCGCATGCTCCCCTTCATAGAGGATCGCTGAGTCGAAGACCTCCGTGAAGAACCGTTCGTGCTTCGGCAGCTCTTCCTGTAGTCTCGTGATCACGTTCCCGCCGACCACGACATGGACGTTCGGGAAGGTCTCCTTGATCATCTTGGAGAACGTGAGACCGGCCAGGAGCTGCATCTGCGTACCGATGGAGATGCCGACCACGTCCGGCTGCTCCTTGCTCACC
>QJYB01000082.1 GCA_003247835.1 Gammaproteobacteria bacterium
CGAGCCAAGCGCGTCCAGCTCTACAACTGGAACCCGGCCCGCTACGCCAATCTCACGAACAATCCCAAGGCCTACATGGAGTCGTAGAAGAAGGCCGAGGAGATGACCAAACTGGTCGAAGCCTCCTATGCGCTCCTCTCCGCGGTCCTTGTGCCCGACGACTCAGAGAACTAGAGTTCTCTCCCAACGGCTGATCAAAACGTCAAAGAACAAGGCCGCAGGAAGCATGGCGACTGAGGCGTACAGTTTCACGTACGTCGCAGGGAGACATGCGACCGAGAACGAAGTTATTTGGCGTTTTCATCAGCCGTTCCCCACCTCATGGCTCGTGACGCGAGACATCCCTTCTTCGTTTTCCCCCATCGCCACCGGCCAGGTCACGAGACCCGACACGTTGTCTGACGCGCCGACCGCCTGCTGCTGCGCGTAGATCTGTGGCAGCTTGTTCGTGCCGAACTTCGAGATATAGAGGAACACGTGCTCGCGGGCGTTCACGCGCACGGCCCAGGGCTGAAAATCGTTCTTGTAGAATTCTTCGCAGAGCTGCATCGCATCCAGGCAGGAAATCCCCACCGGCTCGTTCAGCGTGTAGTAGTAGTCCAGCGGCAAATCATATTCTTCCTGCTTGTGGATCGTGATGCCGAACTTCTCCGGATTGCGCACCATCGGCGTATGCCGGTAGGCCACGAAATAGAACAGCTCCACCGAGTGGATCACCGGCTGGTTGTCGATCACGAACTGGCGCGTGTCCAGCGCCTCTTCGCGGGTCTCGCCGGGGAATCCGTAGAAGGCCATCACATGGTTCCAGATCCCCGCCTTCGCCGCCGACTGTAAATTATTCTGGATCACGCTCTTCTTCGCATGCTTGTCCATGAGATTCAGCACGCGCTCGTTCGCCGACTCCATGCCGTAATAGAGCGTGCAGCAGCCGGCCTTCGCAGCCAGATCCCACACGGCCTGATCCTGTAACGTCTCTTCGAACCGGATCAGCGTCGTCCACTTGATGCCGACATTCTGATCCACGAGCATCTGCGACACCTTCTTGAACAGCGCCGGTGGATAGGATTCGTCGCTGAACAGGAAGTGCTTGCACCGATACTTGTCCCTCAACGCCTTGACTTGCTCGACGACGAGCTGCGCCGTCATGCCGCGATATTGATCGAAGTACCCCTGCCCGTGATCGCAGAACGTGCAGCGGCCCCAGTAGCACCCGCGCGTCGCCAGATAGGGAATGATCCGTTCCGGCACGAAGTAGGAATCCAGCGGGAATCCGTCGAAGTCCGGCAGCGGCAGCGCGGTCGTCTTCTCCGTATAGACTTCCTTGCTCTGGTGCAGGCCGGTCGCGTCGCGATAGAGGAGGTTCGGCACCGTCTCGATGGCGCGCTGGCCGTTCAACGCCTCGATATACCAGAGCAGCGCATGCTCGCCCTCGTACAGAATCGCCGCGTCGAACACCTCGGTGAAGAACCGCTCCTGATGCGGCAGCTCTTCCTGCAACCGCGTGATGACGTTCCCCCCCACCACCACATGCACGTCGGGGAACGTCTCCTTGATCATCTTGCAAAACGTGAGGCCCGCGATGAGCTGCATCTGCGTGCCGATGGAGATGCCCACCACGTCCGGCTTCTCCTTGCTCACCGCCGGCAGCACCAGCTGGTTGCAG
>QJYB01000105.1 GCA_003247835.1 Gammaproteobacteria bacterium
CTCCGAAGTTGTTACAGCCGATGCCCACCTCGGATACATAAAGACCGCTTCTGCCCAGTCGTCTCTGCTGCATGTCTCTTTAACTCCTCGTCCTAATCTTTTCTTTCAACCGTGCTTGCCCACGTTCCAGCCGAGCGACGGCAGCGCGCCGGTAGCGAATGACCGGGGCGATGCTTCCAGCGCCGTCGCCATGGTGTCGTTCCAGCGGTTCAGGTAGCCGAACAGCGAGGCAACGGCCACGATCTGCACGATCTGGCGTTCGCTGAAATGATTCCGCAGCGCGTCGAAGTGAGACGCCTCGACCGCGTTCGGCACCTCCGCAGCTGCCAGCGCCAGAGCAACCGCCGCCCGTTCCGCATCCGTGTAGGCGGAATGGGTCTCCCAGGCGAGGATGTTGGCCAGCTTGTCTGCGTCCTCACCGAGCCGGTGGGCACTGTGTGAGGTATGCGCCTGGCAGTACCGGCAGCCCGAGGCAACACTCGCCGCGAACGCGACGAGCTGGACGAGAGCCGGGGGCAGGTTGTCCTCCGCCGCGCCTCGCTCCGGTACCTGGTTCGCGTAGGCAGCCATGAGATCCTTGAGGTCCGCGCCGAAAACGACGCTCGCCAGCATGGCGAACGACATCGTCAGCTGGGGCATGTGCGCCATGGTGAGCATGCTGTTCGGCAGAAACCCCATGGCGGCCTCCACCGTCGAGAACACCCCTTCCAGCCCTTCGAGCGACTGCCGCTCTACCGGTTCTACGTGTGGCACCGCCCTCTCCCAGCTCCGTCCCTATGATCACCGGATGTTAATCGTTTGCGTTTTCGGGGTCATTCGACCAGCATCCGGTGCGATTTCAGGCAGTCCGGATCATTGATGAGCGCCCCGAGGCGAAACCCCCCAGTCGCCGATCGTCGGCCCACCACGCGTGTCGTGCACGGTGTCACGCTGGAAGACGATTACCACTGGTTGAAGGATCCGAACTACCCGGACGTCACCGATCCGGACATCCTCGACTACCTGCGCGCCGAGAACGACTACTTCGACGCCGAAATGGCGCCGTACCGGACGCTGGTGGAGACGCTGTTCGAGGAGCTGAAATCCCGCCAGCCCGAGGAAGACGAGTCCGTGCCCTACCGACGCGGCGCGTACTGGTACCGCTGGCGTTTCGAACCCGGGGCCCAGTACCGGACGTGGGAGCGTGCACCCCTGGCAACACCCGGGGTCTGGTCCATGATCCTCGACGAGACGAGTCTGGCGGACGGCCGTGAGTATTTCAGTCTGGGTGGGATTTCGGTGAGCCCCAACGGACGGTTTCTGGCCTGGAGCGCCGACACGGATGGCAGCGAACGCTATCGGATCTCGGTCACGGATCTGGAAGCCCGGGTCGACGTCGACGAGCCAATTCCCAACTCGCTCGGAGCGCCGGTGTGGTCCGCGGACGGCAAGCATTTCTACTATCTGCAGCTGAGCGACAACTGGCGTCCGTATCAGGTGCGCCTGCACCGATTGGGTACGCCGCTCGCCCGGGACCGGACCATCTACGAGGAGCAGGACGAGTCGTTCTTCGTCGGCATCAGCGACACCCAGTCGGACGACTGGATCCTGATCAGTACCGGTGATCACGTCACCAGCGAGGTACGCCTGATCCCGGCCGGCGATGCCGGGGCGGAGCCACGGCTCGTGGCCGCCCGCCAGGCGGGTCTCGAGTACCACCTCGATCACCGCGCCGGCAGGTTCTACGTGCTCACCAACGACGAGCACCGGAATTTCCGTCTGGCAGTGACCCCGGAGGATCATCCGGAACCGCAGCACTGGCAGACCCTGATCGAGGGATCGCGAACCCACTACCTCACCGGCATGCTGTGTCTGAAGGATGTACTCGTGGTCTCCGAACGGGTGGACGGGCTGGACCAGATCCGGGTGATCCCGGAACCGGAATCCGGCCTCGAGGCTTCCTACTACATCGAGTTTCCGGAACCCGTGCACGACGTGGGCTTCGGGACCAACGCGGAGTACGACCAGACCTCGCTGAGGCTGGTCTATCAGTCCATGGTCACCCCGGTGACCGTCTACGACTACGATCTCCAGGCAAGGCGTCTTTCCACCCGCAAGGTGCAGAAGATCCCGAGCGGCTACGAGCCGGGCACCTACACCGCGGAGCGGCTGATGGTCGAAGCGCGCGACGGGGTCCATGTGCCGGTTAGCCTGGTTCGACGCGTCGATGTGACCCCGGGACCGGACACGCCCCTGCACCTCTACGGCTACGGTGCCTACGGTATCCGCATGGAACCCAACTTTTCCGCCAGCCGCCTGTCGCTGCTGGATCGAGGATTCATCTATGCCATCGCGCACATCCGGGGCGGCGACGAGCTGGGATATCACTGGTACGAGGACGGCAAGCTCGACAAGCGGACCAACACATTCAACGACTTCGTCGATGTGAGCCGGTTTCTCATCGAGGCGGGCTACACCGGCGCAGGGCGCATTACGGTCTCCGGCGGCAGCGCCGGTGGTGAGCTCATGGGCGCCGTGGTGAACCAGGCCGGCGAGCTGTACGGTGCCGTCGCGGCACACGTCCCCTTCATGGACGTGCTCAATACCATGCTGGATCCGCAGTTGCCGCTGACGCCGATCGAGTGGCCGGAGTGGGGAAATCCCATCGAGGATCCGGGGGCCTTCGAGCTGATCCGCTCCTACTCGCCGTACGACAACCTCACCGCACGCGAATATCCGCCGATGCTGGTGACCGCGGGCCTCAACGATCCGCGGGTGACCTACTGGGAGCCCGCGAAGTATGTCGCCAGGATCCGGCACCTGAAGACGGACAACCACTGGCTGCTGCTCAAGACCAACATGGGTGCCGGCCATCGGGGCCAGTCGGGCCGCTTCGACGCACTGATGGAAATCGCCGAGGAATACGCCTTCCTGCTGGTGTCGCTCGGACTGGAACAGGCCAGCAACTGATCTACCGTCAATCCCGTCACGCCCCGTCGACAGCCTCACGAAAGCGATCCGCCCATCCGACGTCGTCCATTCGGAAGCCGGGATCGAGCAGCAGGGTATGAAGCCGCACCAGCAGCATGGCGAGCTGCGTGGCGTTGCCGGGCAGCTCGCCGCGGAGCGTGTCTGCCGCTTCAACGACCGACCAGCAGACCGCACGGAGTGCATCGTGCTGCATCCGCTCCGTGTCGTTCGAGTAGTCGAACCGCCAGCGTGCCGCTCTGGTCATGATGGCGGCCTTTTCCGGCCCCGGCTCCGCCAGTCCGGTGGCTGCGAAGATCCGACAGTCGTAGGTCCGACAGGTCTGCGGACGGTCCGCGTAGATCGTGCAGCGGTCGGACATCAGCATGGGGCAGCGGCCCCTGTCGTCGTAGCCCATCAGCCGATGGCCCGCGCCGGCGCCCGGCGCGGGAAACAGCAGCGCCGCGGGAATTCGCTCCACGGCGCCGGTATCCGAGGGACGCACGTGGATGAAGTAGGATCCTTCGCAGCAGGCCGTGCACGCTCCACAGGGCACGTCACTCGGGCGGTCCGTTTCGAGGGCACGCGCCATCCGCGTGAGCCAGGGAAGAAAAGGGCCTGCCGGCAGAGGTGGCAGTTCCGTGGTTGCGAGTCGCACCACGTCGAGCGTCATGGGAATCTCCGGTGACCGGATAGCGAGGGTAACCCAAGCCGGGGCGAGGGTCAGTTGACGCTGCTGAGCGCTCTGGCCTTTCTGGACTTCAGCTCGTTGGCCTGCTCCATGCGCTTCTTGATGATGTTCTGCACCACGGAGACGGTGGTCCAGTCATGGAGCATGAGACGCTGGCAGTTCTCGCATTTGGCCTGCTGCGACTGCACGACCAGCTTCAGCAGGTTGCTGTAGGGCATGCGGGAGATGTGGTTGCAGTGGGAACATTCGAGTCCCACGGCGGGGTCGAGGCCAACGTATTCCATGACGAAGTTCCAGTCCTGTTCGAAGTCGAAAATCCGTTTCGATTCCATTCTATGCAAGGGGCCTCCAGGACGAAGGACGAGCATTCAAAACTGTGACCTCACGCACGGCTCATCGCGGCGCGGTGTCAAAGAGCTCATCCCGGAACGCCGGAGCGGCGATGTCGATGAGCCTCCTGGCACGTTCCGCGACCGGTTGACCATAGAGGCTCGCGACACCGTGCTCGGTGACGACCAGGTCCACATCCGTGCGCAGCGCGGTGACCATCTCGACCTTCGGGACGATCCTGGAAACCGTGCCGCCGCGGGCCGTGGCGTTCATGGCGATGATGGAGCGGCCACCGGCGGAGGCCCGCGCGGCGCGCATGAAATCCACCGAGCCGCCGGTCCCTGAGAGCTGCCTGCCACCGGCAAACTCGGCGTTCACCTGACCGTACAGATCCACCTCCACGGCGGAGTTGATGGAGACGAAGTTGGCGAGCTCGCGGATAACGGATACCTCGTGGGTATAGTTCGCACCGCGGAACACCACCTCCGGCGCGTCGGCGAGCCACGCGTAGAGCGCCTGGCTGCCGAGCGCCATCCCGGTGACGTGCAGACCCGTGTCGATGCGCTTTCTGGCACCGGTGACGTTGCCGGCACGGATCAGTGCCATGCCACCGTCATCGATGAGTCCGCCGTGCAGCCCGAGATCGTTGCGACCGCTGAGCTCACGCAGGATGGCAGCGGGTATGGAGCCTATACCTGTCTGCACGCAGTCGCCGTCACGGATCAGCGCTGCCACGTGAGCACCGATGGCGGCCGCCGCCTCGTCGATCACAGGTGGGGACATCTCCGGTAACGGCCGGTTGGACGTGACAAGGCAGTCCACAGCGGCCTCGTCGAGCACGTGACCACCCCTCGGTGCGGCGACCGCCTCGTTGACCTCGACGATCACCGTCGTCGCGGCCGACAGGGCCGCCCCGGCAAAATCCACGTTCGGTCCGAGCACCAGGCGGCCGTCGGCGTCCCGGGCTGCCTGGACGAGCACCACATCGACGCGCTCTGCCAGATAGTCGTAGACGGCACGCATCTGCATGGGTACGAACGCGAGCCGCTCGGCTGACGCCTTGGTCAGCGCGGGGGTCATGAAGAAGGTCTCCATGCGCACGGTCGGACCGAAGGCCGTGAAGTCCGTGCCGTTGAAACCTGCCAGCGGAAACTGAATGAACGTCAGATTCTCGGCCAGATCCGCCCGGGCCAGCATCTCCAGCAGGGTTGTCGGCTCGTTGGAACTGCCAGCCACCCAGATGCGCTGACCGGCCTGCAGGAGTTCGTGTGGTTCGCTCATGCCATCTCCTGTCAGCCCCTGTCAGCTTCGCCACACCAGCCGCGCCCCCTTGCCCGGCCGGATATGCGAGCATACGGGGTTCGACCACGATCCTGCCACGACCATGTCCGCGTCAGAGCCTCTGTTCCATCCGTCCATAAGGCGCTGGTTCGACGCCCGGTTTCCGGAGCCGACGCCCGTACAGGCAGAAGCCTGGCCGCTGATCGCGGCCGGAGAACACGTGCTGGCCACAGCACCTACCGGCAGCGGCAAGACCCTCACCGCCTTTCTCTGGTCTCTCGACCGCTATGCCACCGG
>QJYB01000045.1 GCA_003247835.1 Gammaproteobacteria bacterium
TCAGCACGTGAACGGGTTCTTCGACGTAGCGGTAGTGATGGGATTCGGGATCGAGCAGAAAGCGCGCACTCACCGGACCTTCGATCACTGCGGCGTTGTCCGAGTACGCCGAGAGGATCCCTTCACCGTTGATGTGAGCGTGAGTGTTGCGGATCATCTCGAACAGCGACCGCGATTCGAGAGTGCCGTCCACTTCCCACTTCGCGTTGAAGATTTTGTGGCGACAGTGCTCGGAGTTTGCCTGGGCGAACATCATCAGTTCCACATCGGTCGGGTCGCGGCCGAGCTCGGCATATGCCTCCGCGAGATAGTCCACCTCGTCATCCGACAGGGCGAGACCCAGCTCCGAGTTGGCACGGGTCAGCGCGTCCCGGCCACCGCTCAGGACGCCGACATGGGTGAGTGGCTGGGGCTCGAGGCTGGCGAATACCGATTCGTACTCACCGTCGATCACCACACGCTGGGTCATCCGGTCGTGGAGATATGGGAGTATCTGCTTCGGATCACCGCCCGACAGATACCACCGCACTCCCCGCTCAACGCGTCGTACCTGCTCCAGGCCGCAGATCGCGAAGATGTCGGTCGCCTTGCTCGACCACGGAGAGATGGTGCCCATCCTGGGCAGCACGACGCCGACGGGATTGCCACAGCGCTCAGGCAGGTCGCTTCTCGGCCCGTAGGTCAGCAGCGCGTCAACCCGTTCTAGCGCGGCAGTGTCCAGAGACGCGTCGAGCGCCACGAGGTGCACGAACTCCGCGTACAGAAGCGGTCTTTCCCCGGTCGCCTGCTGCACCCTGTCCGCCACCTTCTCCAGTGCGAAACGGGACAGTGCTGGCGGTCCTTGGAGCGTGAGAATTTTCATCTGTCAGCTTCGCGCCGGATCGTCCGTTCCGGACCGACGGTGCGGACACCCGGCCCGTTTCGCGGCAAAGAAATCGGTGAGCCGCTGGCTGCATGCTTCGGCCAGTACACCTTCCACCACGTTCAACCGATGGTTGAGGCCGGCAAGCAGATCGGTACCGCGACTGACGATGGCGCCGCCCTTGGGTTCCCGGGCACCGAAGACCAGTGTTTCGACCCGGGCATGAATGAGCGCCCCTGCACACATGGTGCAGGGTTCCACGGTCACGTACAGCGTGGTGCCCGGCAGCCGGTAGTTTCCGAGGCGCTCTGCCGCGGCCCGGATCGCCAGCACTTCGGCGTGGGCTGTCGGGTCCGCGAGACCTATCGGCGCGTTGCTGCCACAGCCGATTTCGCCGGCGTCCCCAATCAGCACGGCGCCGATGGGAACCTCCCCGGCCAACGCCGCCGCATCCGCCAGTTCCAGCGCCCGACGCATCCAGAACGTGTGGTCCGGTGTCGGAACGTTCATTCCCACTCGATTGTCGCCGGTGGTTTGCTGGATACGTCGTAGACCACCCGCGACACACCGGCAATCTCGTTGATGATGCGGTTCGACACCCGCTCGATGAAGTCATAGGGCAGATGTGCCCAGCGGGCGGTCATGAAATCCACGGTCTCCACGGCCCTGAGCGCGATCACGTCCGCATAGCGCCGGGCATCCCCGACGACGCCCACGGACTTGACCGGCAGGTAGACGCAGAACGCCTGGCTGACCGCATCGTAAAGTCCGGCCCGCCGCAGCTCCGTCAGGAAGATGGCGTCTGCTTCGCGCAGGACATCGGCTCTTTCCTTGCACACCTCGCCGAGAATGCGCACACCCAGACCCGGACCCGGGAACGGATGCCGGAAGATCAGCTCCTTCGGCAGACCGAGATGCAGGCCGATGTTGCGTACCTCGTCCTTGAACAGCTCCCTGAGTGGCTCGATCAGCTTGAGATGCATGCGTTCCGGAAGACCACCGACGTTGTGATGGGACTTGATGACATGGGCCTTGCCGTGCTGGCTCGCCGCAGATTCGATCACGTCAGGATAGATCGTTCCCTGCGCCAGCCAGGCGACCCCTTCGATTCTGTGGGCTTCCCGGTCGAAGACCTCGATAAAGGTGTTACCGATCGATTTCCGCTTCGCCTCCGGATCCGCGATGCCCTCGAGGGCGCTCAGAAACTCCCGTTCCGCATCCACTGTGACCAGATTCAGTGACAAGGCATTGGACGGTGCGAAGGCGTGCTCCACTTCTGCCCGCTCGTCCTTGCGCAGCAGCCCGTTGTCCACGAAGACACAGGTCAGCTGATCGCCGATGGCGCGCGACAGCAGCGCGGCAACGACGCTGGAATCCACACCACCCGACAACCCGAGCACCACCCGGTCGCCTGCCACCGTCGCACGGACGTGCGCAATGGCGTCCTCGATGATGTTTGCTGCCGTCCAGAGACCCTCGCAGCCGCAGATATCACGGGCAAAGTGCCGGAGGATCTCGGCACCCTGCCGCGTATGGGTCACTTCCGGATGAAACTGCACTCCGTAAAGCCGTCTGGCGCCGAGCTCCATGGCGGCGATGGGTGCAGAGTCGGTGGAAGCAGTCACGGTGAATCCTGCCGGGACCTCCACCACCTTGTCACCGTGACTCATCCAGACAGGTAGCTCGCCGCCTGCGCCGTCGTTTATCACCGAGAGGAACTCGCTGCCGGGTACGACGTCGACCACCGCGTGGCCGAACTCCTGCACCCTGGAGCCCTGGACCCGGCCGCCGAGCTGTTCGGCCATCGCCTGCATGCCGTAGCAGATACCGAGCACGGGCACGCCGAGCTGAAATATGGCGTCGTCGATCCTCGGCGTGTCCGAGGCGGTCACGGATTCGGGACCGCCGGAGAGAATGACCCCACGCGGCGCGAATTCCGCAAAGAACGCCGCCGGGGCGTCGAACGGGTGAATCTCACAGTAGACACCGGCCTCGCGGATGCGTCGGGCGATGAGCTGTGTGTACTGAGAACCGAAATCGACGATCAGCAGACGCTGATCGTGAATGTCAAAAGCCATCTGGGGTCCTGTCAGCTGACCGGATAGTTGGGCGCTTCCTTGGTGATCGCCACGTCGTGAACGTGGGACTCCGACATGCTGGCCGCACTCACGCGCACGAACTGAGACTTCGTCTTCAGCTCCTCGACGTTCGCGCACCCGGTATAACCCATGGAAGCCCGCAGCCCCCCGATCAGCTGATGCACGATCGGGCCGACCGGACCACGGTACGGTACGCGGCCTTCCACACCTTCCGGCACGAGCTTGCGATGGTCACCTTCGGATTCCTGAAAGTACCGGTCCGACGAGCCGTGGGATTCGGACATGGCGCCGAGTGAACCCATACCCCGGTAGGACTTGTACGTCCGCCCCTGGTACAGCTCCACCTCGCCGGGCGCTTCGTCGGTACCGGCGAAAAGGCTGCCGAGCATCACCACGTTCGCCCCTGCGGATATGGCCTTGGCGATGTCACCGGAATAACGTACGCCACCGTCCGCGATCACGGGCACACCTTCCCGGCTCGCCACCTCGGCTGCGGCGGCGACCGCCGTGATCTGAGGCACCCCGATGCCGGTGACGACCCGGGTGGTGCAGATCGAGCCAGGTCCTATACCCACCTTGACCGCATCCACTCCGGCATCGAGCAATGCCCGGGCACCGTCGGCCGTTGCGACGTTGCCGCCGATGACGTTCAGGTCCGGAAACCGCTGCTTGATCCAGCTGATACGGTCCAGCACCCGCTGGCTGTGGCCGTGGGCGGTGTCCACGACGAGCACGTCCACACCCGCCTCCACCAGCGCAGCCACCCGGTCGTCCGTATCCGGACTCGTGCCTACGCTGGCACCGACCCTGAGCTGCCCGTGACCGTCTTTACAGGAAATGGGATATGCCTTCGCCTTGTTGATGTCCTTCACGGTCACCATGCCGCGCAGCTCGAACCGGTCGTTGACCAGCAGTACCTTCTCGATCCTGTGCTCGTGGAGCAGCCCGGTGATCTCGTCGAAGTCCGCCCCTTCCCGGGCCGTAACGAGCTGCTCCTTGGGCGTCATCACGTCGCGAACCAGCGCGTCCATGCGTCTTTCGAAACGGACGTCCCGACCGGTGACGATACCCACCAGCTTGTCACCTTCCACCACGGGTACGCCGGAGATCTTGTGCTCCAGCGTCAGCTCGATGAGCTTGGCGACGGTTTCGCTCGGGTGGATAGTGATGGGATCCCTGATGATCCCGCTCTCGTGTTTCTTCACGGCGCGCACTTCGCGTGCCTGCGCCTCGATGGTCATGTTCTTGTGGACGATGCCGATGCCGCCTTCCTGCGCCAGCGCGATGGCGAGCCGGGCTTCGGTCACCGTGTCCATGGCCGAAGACATGAGAGGAATGTTCAGACGAATGTCCTTGGTCAGCCAGCTCTCTAGAGAGACTTCCGAAGGCAGGACTTTGGAGTAGGCAGGGAGGAGGAGAACGTCGTCGAAAGTGAGCGCGTCGTCAGCGATACGCAACATTTGGGACTCCGCAAAACCGGCATTCTACCGGCGCACCCGGATCATGTAAACTCGCGGCCATGTTCCGCACCCCCCGCGCCGGACACACCAGCCATCAGACCTCGGGTGACAGCGTGCTCACCGTGAGCCAGCTCGCCCGCCAGGCACGGATCGTCATCGAGGAACATCTGGGCTCGGTGATGGTGGAAGGCGAGCTTTCGAATTTCCGTCGACCCGGGTCAGGACACTGGTACTTCACCCTGAAGGATGCGGACGCTCAGATCCGCTGTGCCATGTTCGCCGGACGCAACCGTCTCGTGCGTATCGCAGCAACGGACGGCATGCAGGTTCGCGTTAGCGGTACGGTGAGCCTCTACGAACCGCGCGGTGACTTTCAGCTCATCGTCGATCGCATGGAAACCGCCGGTGAGGGAGCCCTGCGCGCCGCTTTCGAGGCACTCAAGGCCAGACTCGGTGCGGAGGGCCTCTTCGACGAAGCCCGCAAACGGCCCCTGCCCGCGCATCCCCACCATCTGACCGTCATCTCCTCCCCTTCGGGCGCTGCACTCTCGGACGTGCTGCACGTGATCGAGCGACGGTTTCCGGGTCTGAAGGTGTTGCTGATCCCGACCGCCGTGCAGGGTGATGCCGCCGCCCGCCAGATCATCGGGGCACTCGATCGGGCGGGGAAGATGTCCACGGACGTGGTGCTGCTCACCCGGGGTGGCGGCTCACTGGAAGATCTCTGGGTGTTCAATCTCGAAGCGGTCGCCCGGGCGGTAGCCGCCTGCCCGCATCCGGTGGTTTCCGCCATCGGGCACCAGACCGATTTCACCATCACTGATTTCGTCGCGGATGTCCGGGCGCCGACACCATCGGCAGCCGCGGAGCTCATCACGCCGACCCGTGAGGATCTTGGCCGCACCCTGTCCGGCCTGTTCGCCAGACTGTCCCGACACTTCGGGCAGGAGATCCGCTTTCTCCGTCAGTCACTGCTCGGACTGGACCGACGGCTGATCGATCCGGCCAGCCAGATCGCGCAGCGGATGGTATTCGCCGACGAGCTGGAACGGCGCCTTGCGCGTGCCTGTCGTGCAACCATCGGCAGCCGCCGTGTCAGGCTCGCCGGTGGCGCTCGCTCGCTCGCCCTGCTCGATCCGGCTCGGCTGATCGGAACTCATCGCCGCGCTCTGGCGTCGGTCTCCGCCGGACTATCCCGCCAGCTCAGGAGCGAGATCGCCGAGCGGCGGCTGTCCCTGGCCGGTAATGCCAGAGCCCTGGCCGGGGTGAGCCCGCTGGCAACGCTGGACCGGGGGTATGCGGTACTGACACGCACCACACCGCAAACGACCACCATCAGCACGCTGACCTCGGTGCACGAGGCGACACCGGGCGACAGGCTTCGCGCCCTGCTGGCCGACGGCAGCCTCGACGTCACGGTGACCGGCCGGGACACCACCCCGCCTCTGACTGCACCCGACGTGGAAGATGAACGATGAGACTGAACACCGATCCGGGCAGACGGAACCGACTCGCGACCCGACTGCTGACCTGTCTGCTGACCGCCGTGCCGTGCACCACGGCCCTCGCCGCCGAGAGCGTGCCCGGTGGTCTGTACCTGCAGCCGCTGCCGGACGGGGTGGTCGGCGCCCGCTACGAGGACCAGCCCGTGCTGATTTTCCGCGGGGTCGCCGTGGTCGGCATCAACCTTGACACGGCGCCCGGCACCCACACGATTTCGCTCGAGTATGGCGACGGACGGACCGAAAAGCGCCAGTTCGCAGTGACGGACAAACGCTACACGGAGCAGCATCTGACCATCGAGAATCCACGCATGGTCAACCCGCTGCCCGAGGATCTGGCCCGGATCCGCGACGAGAGCGCGAAAATGGGTGCCCAGTACCGGCTGTTCACCGTACCCACAGGCTCTCCCCTGCCCTTCGTGCAGCCCGTGGACGGTCCGCTGTCGAGCTCGTTCGGACGCCGTCGGGTACTCAACGGCGAGCGTCGCTCACCCCACAGCGGACTCGACATCGCCGTGGACACCGGGACACCGGTCGCGAGCCCGGCGCCGGGTATCGTGACGCTGACCGGCGCCTTCTACTTCAACGGCAACACGGTCTTCGTCGATCATGGTGGCGGCCTGATCAGCATGATGTGTCATCTGAGCAGGATCGACGTTTCGGCAGGACAGACCGTGGCGCGCGGTGACATTCTCGGTCTCGTGGGTGCGACGGGACGGGTGACCGGCCCGCACCTGCACTGGTCAGTCAGTATGAACGGTAACCGCGTGGATCCCGTGCAGGTCATGAACCTGTTCAGCGAGGCGCCCGCCGACCTCTGAAACGCTCAGCGCTTTTTCCGATGCCGGATCACACGCCGGCGCTGCTTCTGCTGGCGGCGGTTGAGCTCGTTCTTCTTACCCGCATAGGGGTTTTCCGATGTCCTGAACTCCAGAACCACCGGATTACCTACGAGACGGAGCGCTTCCCGGAATCCCTTCTCCAGATAGCGGATGTAGCTCGACGGCAATGAGCCGGTCTGATTGCCGTGGATGATGATGCGGGGTGGATGCTCACCCGCCTTGTGCGCAAAACGGAGCTTGATCGGACGACCCCGCACCGACGGCGGTGGATGCGCGTCGACGAGCCCACCGAGCAGGCGGGTGAGCAGTGTGGTGCCGACCTGAAACGCGCCCGCCCGATGAATGTCCTTCACCGCATCGAGCAGGTGACCCACTCCGCTGCCGTGCAGCGCCGAGATGTGCATGACGGGAATCCAGGGCGCGAAACTGAGCTTCCGGTCGAGCTCGCGGTCGACGAGCGCCTTCTGCTCCACAGACAGACCATCCCACTTGTTCACCACGACCAGCACGCCGTTGCCGGATTCCGCTGCATAGCTCAGGAGGTGCAGGTCCTGATCGACGACGCCCTCCGATCCATCCAGAACAAGGATGACCACCTGGGCGTCTTCCATGGCCTGCAGTGACTTCACCACGGAGAACTTCTCCGCCACGCCTTCCACCCGGCCCTTCCGTCGCACGCCCGCCGTGTCGATGAGCACGAACCGTTCGCCATCCCGTTCGAAGGGGATCGCAATGGCATCCCGGGTCGTGCCGGGTGCATCGAACACCACCTGCCGTTCCTCGCCGAGCAGGCGGTTGGTGAGCGTGGACTTGCCGACGTTTGGTCGTCCGACGATGGCCACCCGGATGCCTTCCTCCGCCTCGGTACCCGGTGCGTCCGCCGCCTCCGCCGCCGGCCACTCCGTGGTGGTGATCCAGTGCCTCAGGCCGGCCATACCCTGGCCGTGCGCGGCCGAGACGAACACCGTATCGGCAATGCCCAGCGCCGCGAACTCGGCGAGTGCATCCGACTCGTTCGCCCCGTCCATCTTGTTCACGACCAGCAGCACGGGCTTGCCCAGTCGTCTCAGACGCACCGCGATCTCCTGATCGGACGGTGTGAGGCCATCACGCCCGTCCACCAGGAACAGCACCCCGTCCGCCTCGGCGAGCGCCAGATCCGCCTGGGTTTCGAGCGCACGGGTCAGATCCCCCGGCTCCCCCAGCAGCCCGCCGGTATCGATCAGTGTGAAAGCATGGCCGTCGAGGTCCGCACGGCCGTAGCGGCGGTCCCTGGTCAGCCCCGGGACGTCCGCCACCAGCGCGTCACGGCGTCGGGTCAGCCGGTTGAAGAGCGTGGATTTGCCTACGTTGGGCCGACCGACGAGCGCCAGGGTGGGCAGGTCAGCCCGCATGTCCTGCCGGCAGGTTGAGATTCGGTGAGACATGCTCCCTGCTCATGATCAGCGAACGGACACTTCCAGTGCCTGCAGGCTGCCGGAGTTGCCGAGCGCGTAGAGCATGCCGTCCGCATAGATCATGCGCGAGCGCACGCCCTTGCCGTCGAGCTTGCGCCGTCCGAGCAGCCGGCCGTCGCTCTGGGCCAGGATGTGCAGATAACCTTTGTAATCGGTCACGGCCACGTAGTTGCTGAACACCACTGGCGAGGACAGACGCCGTCGCGCCAGCGCATCCTGGCGCCATTCCTCCTCCGCGGTGCGTGTGTCGACGGCAACGATGGTGTCGTTGGCATCCACCACATAGACGTTGCCGTAGCCTTCGTCGAGATCCAGGAAGCTGCTCATCGGCAGCTCCCAGAGCGGATTGCCGTCCTGACGTCGCAGCCCTCGAAGATTGCCCTGATAGCTGACGGCGTAGACGATCGGACCGTCCACCAGCGGCGTGGAATCCACGTCCACCATCCTGTCGAGCTCGGAACGGCCCTCCGGCAGCATCAGCAGGTGTTCCCAGACAGGCTCACCGTTCTGCGCCTTTACCGCGACCACGTTGCCGTTGGCGAAACCGGTGTACACCACACCACCGTCGAAAACCGGCGTCGCCGTGCCCCGGAGCGTGAGAATCGGCACCTGCTGGTCGATTTCCCAGACCACCTTGCCGTCCTCGAGGTCCAGGGCGATCAGGCTGCCGTCGATGGCCTGAACGTAGACCTTGCCGTCACCGGTCGCCGGCGGTGCCAGTACCTCACTGTCCACGGAAGCCCGCCAGACCTGGCTGCCGTCCGCTGCCGACAGGGCGATCACGTCACCGTTCGTCGTGCCGACGAAAACCATGCCGCCACCGGCACCCACGCCACCGCCGACGAAGCTCGGATCGCGGCGATCCATGAAGTTCAGGCCGCTGAGCAGACCACCGGACTCGTCTGGCAGCTGGACACGCCATTGCCGTTTGCCGGTGAACCGATCGAACGCATCGATCTGACCGTAGCCGTCAGCGGCGTAGATCCGATCCGCGACTATGACGGGTCGGATGCGCAGGTATTTGCGGCCGAGACCCTTACCCACGTTCGCCGACCAGCGACGGGTGATCTTCACCTCGGGCTCGTACTTGGTGAGCTTGGCGGGCTTCAGCGACTCGGTGTCTTTCTTCTTACCGCCGTCCACCCAGGGCAGCCACGAGAACCAGCTGCAGCCCGCCATGAACAGCAGGCAGAGCGACGCGAGCGCTAGATTACGCGTCATCCGCACCTGCCGTATCCGCCACCTTCATCTCGAGGATGGGACGTCGGGTCCCGTCGCCCACCTCCGCCATGGCCGCCGCGTAGGACTCACGAGCCAGGTCCAGCTCGTTGCGGGTCATGTGAATGTCGCCCTTCAGCTCGAGCACCAGGGCACGGAAGCCGAGGCTCCTGACGTTCGACAGCGTTGTCAGCGCGGCGTCGGTCTGATCGAGCTGCTGCTGGAGCCGGGCTATCCGGACCCGGATCAGGTCGTCGAGCGGTGCATCCGGCTTCAACGCCAGCGCGGCTTCCAGCTCGGCAAGCGCACCGTTCACGTCGTCCTCGTCAACCATCGCCTTGGCGTCCCGGAGCAGCACGAACACGTGGTAGCTCGAGTCGGGAAACTCGCTGGCAAGGGTCCCCTCGATGGTTTCCCGCTCAGCGCCCGTGGCCTTCAGATAGTCGGCGTAGAGGTCCGACGACCGCGCGACGGCGTCATCCCGGTGCTCGGAATACCAGCGCCAGCCGACGACGGCGACGACGGCGACCACCACCACGACCACCAGCGTCGTGCCGTTGTTCACCCACCAGTTTTTCAGCTTGTCGAGCTGCTCTTCGTCGGTCAGATAGTCTGACACCCAATCCTCCTGTCGAGTCTTTTCACGGCGGCTGTCGCGCTACGCCGTATTGCTGATCCGGGCAACGGCTTCCTCGATGCTGACAGCCGTCTGTTCGCCCGTTGCCAGGGCTTTCAGCGCCAGGAGGCCCCGTGCACGCTCCTCGCCGCCCACCAGCACTGCCCAGCGGGCGCCGCACTGATCGGCCTTTCTGAGCTGGTTCTTCAGCTTGCCGCCGCCGGCGTGGACGCGAATTCTGAGTTCTGGCAACTCGAGGCGCAAGCGATCCGCCAGGCTGAGCGCTTCCGTGTACAGATCGTCCGACAACACGCACAGGTAGACGTCCACAGCAGCAGCCGTGGGGAGGTTCTGCTGCTCGAACAGCAGCAGAACCCGCTCGAGGCCGAGGGCGAAACCGGCTCCGGGTGTGGGTCGACCACCGAGCTGCTCGACCAGCGCATCGTAGCGGCCACCGGCGCAGATGGTGCCCTGCGCGCCCAGATCGTCCGTCACCCATTCGAAAACGGTGTAGTTGTAGTAGTCGAGGCCCCGCACCAGTCGCGGGTTCAGGACGTACGCCATACCGAGCGCATCCAGCATCTCGAGCAGCGCATCGAAGTGGGCGCGACCGTCGCGACCCACGTGGTCCGTGAGAACCGGCGCCTCGGCGAGAATCTCCCGGGTGCGCTCGACCTTGGAATCGAGTATGCGCAGCGGGTTGGTGGTCAGGCGCCGGCGGCTGTCTTCGTCCAGATCGTTCACGTAGCCCGACAGGTAGGCGACCAGCGCTTCGCGATAGCGGCCCCGGTCGGCGGCCGAACCGATGGTGTTCAGCTCCAGTCGGACGTTGCCATCGATGGCGAGCTTCTGCCAGCAGGCACGTGCCAGCGCGAGCAGCTCGGCATCCACGTCCGGTCCCGCCATGCCGAAAGCTTCAGCGCCGAGCTGATAGAACTGCCGGTAGCGCCCTTTCTGGGGCCGCTCGTACCTGAACATGTGGCCGCGGTAGAAAACACGCTGGGTCTGGTTGTAGAGCAGGCCATGCTGCTGCAGCACGCGGACGCAGCCGGCGGTGCCTTCCGGTCTCAGGGTGATGCTGTCGCCGTCCCGATCGGCGAAGGTGTACATCTCCTTTTCGACGATGTCCGTCGCTTCGCCCACCCCTCGACTGAACAGCTCCGTGAACTCGAGCAGCGGCAGGTGTACCTCTTCATAGGCGTAGCTCGACAGCACGGATTCGAGCTCCGACTCAACAGCGCGCCAGCGTCGTCCCTCGTCGGGCAGCACATCACGCATGCCCCGGATCGCCTGAACCATCGCTACTGCCCCAGGACCAGGCTGGCGACGTTGTTGCGCGAGAATCGTGACAGCATGATCGGCTCGCCGTTGAATTCGAGACTGGCTCCTGGCGCATAGCCCAGCAGGACGCGGAAGGGTGCACGGCCGGTGAGCTCGAGAGTCACTCCGGCGCGATTGAGGTCGCTGTAGAGATTTTCCCCGTCTAGAGACTTCACCTCCACCCAGCAGTCCTCGGTGAACCGCAGCACGATCCGATCGTCGCCGAACTCGGTGAGCCGCTTCTCGCGGAATGTCTGGGTCAAGACGCCTGCAGCCGTCACGGGTTCCGCTGCTGCCAGCTCCGACGGAGTCGGTGCTACGGCCGCGACCGCCGTGTCACCGGTTGCAGCCGCCACCGGTGTCTCACGTGGCGGCACCCGCTGTGGTACCGGTTCCTGCTGCAATATCGGTTCCGGCTCCGGCTGCGCCGCACCGGATGGTTGTTCGGATTGCGTTTCGGCTGGTAGCAGCGACTCTTCCCGTGCGGCGGTCTGAGGTTCGCCGCCTACCGGCGTGGTCGTTGTCGTTGCCGATGCCGTGTCGTCCCGACTGGTCACCGGCTCGGCGGCTGTCGGTGGCGGACTGCCGCCTGAGGAGTTGTCTTCTTCGCCGCCTGTGAACAGCCAGACCAGTACGAGTACCAGCAGGACCGCGACGATCGCCAGCGGTCCGAGCAGCGGGCGCGTTCTCGCTACCACCGGATGACTGCCCGTGCGAACGGCTGTCACCGCCTCGACCTCTTCGGTAACTTCCGGGTAGCGGACGAGCAGCTCGTCAGCCGGAAGCTCGAGCAGCCGCGCATAGGAACGCAGGTAACCCCGGGTGAAGACCGTCGGCGGCAGACGGTCGTAGTCGTCCGCCTCAAGCGCTTCGATGACCCGGGCCGGCAGGTTGAGCGCATCCGCAACCTCGCGGATGGACACCTGCATGCCTTCCCGTGCCGCCTTCAGATCGGCGCCGGGGCCTGGTGTGGGCTCGGTCACCGGAGAAATCCGGGAGGCGCTAGGGCGAGACGACGCATTCCTTGGTCTCCTTCGCGTTCGGATACAGGTTGTTCATCGCCATCGCGTAACTCGCCACCTTGTCGGTATTGCCCTGCCGACTGGCGATCTTCATGCCGAGGCACAGCGATCTCGCCGACTGCTGGGCCTGTGCGCGGAACGCGTCGTAGTGAGTTGCCGCAGCCCTGATGTCACCTTCGTCGTAGGCAATCTGAGCCAGCTCGAGATTGGAGACCGGTTGCGCGAAGGACAGCTGCAGCGCTCGGTTGAACGACTCCTTCGCCGCCTGCATGTCATTCACCTTGAGCTCGGCAAGTCCCAGGTTTTCGTACGCCTGACTGCGGGCCCGGTAGTCCGGATCCTGCACCAGCGTCTGCAGGTAGCGGACCGCTTCGTCGTAACGTTTACGCGAATAGAGGAAAGACGCGTAGTTGTTGAGAGCCATGGCATTTCCGGGATCGATGCCGATGGCAGTCCGGAAATTCTTCTCCGCAAGGCCGTCATTCTTTTCCGCCGCGTTGAGCACGCCGAGCAGCGTGTACGCCTCGGCAGACCTCGGATCGATCTCCAGCGCCTTGTTCAGCGACGTCCGTGCACGGTCCGTGCTGCCCTGCTCGAGATAACCTCTCGCCAGATCCAGCTGCGCCTGAACCCGATCAGATGCGGACGCCGGTTTAGGCAATCCACCCGTCGACTCCGTTACACACCCCGAGAGCACGGCAATCACGGTCACCGCCAAGACGCCTATCCGAATCCAGATCCGACTCATGCCAACTCCTCACTGCCTCCGGCTTCCTCGGCTCTCACCCTGGCCAGATACCGTTCCTGTCGCCTCGTCCTGTCCTTGACCTGCCCGACGAGCTGCCCGCAGGCCGCAGCGATGTCGTCGCCACGCGTCGTGCGCAGCATGGTGGCATAGCCGTTGTTCATGAGATAGGTCTGGAACTTCCTCACTGCCGCGGGATCAGGACGCTCGAATCCGGAGGCGGGAAACGGATTGAAGGGTATCAGGTTGATCTTGCAGCGCACGTCTCTCAGAAGAGCGGCGAGCTCCTTCGCGTGGACCAGCTCGTCGTTGACGCCTTTGATCAGCGTGTACTCCATTGTCAGCGAACGGCGTTCACCGAGCCCTTCCACGTAGTGTCGACACGCGTCCAGCAGCTGGGCAATGGGATACTTCCGGTTCAGGGGAACGAGTGTGTTCCTGAGCGCATCGTTCGGCGCGTGCAGCGATATGGCCAGCGAGACATCAGACACTTTCGCGAGCTCATAGATCGCCGGGACCACGCCCGCCGTGCTGACGGTTACCCGTCGCTTGGAAATGCCGAAGGCCAGGTCGTCCATCATCAGCTCGGTGGCGGCAACCACCGCGTCGAAGTTCAGCAGCGGTTCACCCATGCCCATCAGCACGACGTTACTCACCGACTCGCCGCGTTCCGCCAGCATGGCATTGGCGAGCCAGACCTGGCCGACGATCTCCCCCGTTGAGAGATTGCCGTTGAAACCCTGCTTTCCCGTCGAACAGAAGGTGCAGTCGAGCATGCAGCCAACCTGGGACGAGACGCAGAGCGTGTTGCGCCCCTTGTCGGGGATGAGGACGGTTTCCACGCAGTTGCCGTTACCGACGCGGACGACCCACTTCACCGTGCCGTCGACCGACTCGTAGCGGTGGACCACTTCCGGCAGCCGGTACTCCGACTGCTCGGCGAGCCAGGCACGGAACCGTTTCGACAGGTTGGTCATTCCATCGAAATCCAGCTGCCGCTCGTGATACGCCCACTTCATGATCTGGTGCGTCCGGTACGGCTTGTCGTCCACCGCGGACATGAAGGATTCGAGCCTGGCACGCGGCAGATCGAAGAGATTGGTCCGCTCGGCGGTCATGATCTCAGCCTCTGGGGCAGATCTCCCCGGCCTCGAAGAAGTAGGCGATCTCCCTGGCCGCAGAGGCTGGTGAGTCGGAGCCGTGCACCGCGTTGGCTTCGACGGATTCCGCAAAATCCGCGCGAATCGTCCCCGGCGCCGCCTGGGCCGGATTCGTGGCCCCCATCAGCTCGCGGTTCCGGGCGATGGCGTTCTCGCCCTCGAGCACCTGAACCATGACCGGTCCGGACGTCATGTAGGCAACCAGATCTCCGTAGAACGGCTTGCCCTCATGCTCCGCGTAGAAGCCTTTCGCCTGCTCCTCCGTCAGCTGCATCATCCGGGCGGCGACAACGGTCAACCCGTTCTTCTCGAATCGGGAGTAGATCTCGCCGATCAGGTTTCTCGCCACTGCGTCGGGTTTGACGATGGAAAGCGTACGCTCAACCCCCATGAAGTTCTCCGGTCAGGTGAATCGATAAATACGGTGCAGCCTGGGCACGCCTGCCGAACCTCCGGGTCCTGGCGACCGGCGGCACGGTGGGCTCCCCTGGCATTCTCAATCTATGTCATTGAAAAATCAGGAAAACGCGCCTGGCAGCGGGCGCGTATTATACGCGTTTGGGAACGAGATCAAACGGCTGTCGGCCAGCCGGGCGCGACGCTAGGGCGCCTGCCGCAGGCGGCCGACCACCTCGGCAACCCGCCGGGCGGCGTAATCCACGTCTTCGGTCGTCGTGAACCGGCCGATCGTGAAGCGCAGTGACGCGTGCGCCAGGTCGTCATCGAGGCCGATGGCACGGAGCACGTAGCTGGGTTCCACACTCGCGGACGTGCACGCCGAACCGCTGCTGACCGCCACGTCGTCCAGCGCCATCAGCAGCGTTTCCCCATCCACGCCCGCGAAGGAAACGTTGATCAGACCGGGCAGACGATGCTCCTCATCGCCATTCAGCGACGCACCGGGCACCTGCTTCAGATGACTCCAGAGCCGATCCCTGAGTGCCCGGATCCGCTCGTTTTCCCGGTCACGCTCGCGAAGCATGATGGCAGACGCCTCGCCCAGGCCCACGATCTGATGCGTCGCCAGCGTGCCGGACCGCATACCGCGCTCGTGTCCGCCGCCGTGAATCAGCGGCGTCAGGTGCACGGGCGGCTCGCGCCGTACATAGAGCGCCCCGATTCCCTTGGGCCCGTATATCTTGTGGCCGGATATCGAAATCATGTCGAGCGGCATCGTACGAACGTCAAGCAGCACCTTGCCGAAACTCTGGGCGGCGTCCGTGTGCATGAGCACCCCGGCAGCGCGGCATTCGGCACCGATGGCGGCCACGTCATTGACCACACCGATCTCGTTGTTCGCATGCATGATGGAGACGATCAGCGTGTCAGCTGTAATCGCCTCCCGTACCTGCTCGGGACGGATCCGGCCGTCGCGACCGGGTTGCAGATATGAGATGCGGAAGCCCTTGCCCGCCAGATAGGCACAGGTATCGAGGATGGCCTTGTGTTCGATGGCGCTGGTGATGATGTGCCGACGTTCCGCGCCGTCCGCCACCCCTTTCAGCGCCAGGTTGTCCGACTCGGTGGCGCCGGACGTGAAGACGATTTCCCGGGGGTCCGCGTTCAGCACCGCAGCTACCTGTGTGCGTGCGAGCTCCACGGCCTCCTCGGCCTCCCAGCCGAAGACGTGCGACCGGGAAGCAGGATTGCCGAAATTCCCTTCCACCAGCAGACACGCACTCATCTTCTGAGCAACGCGGGGATCCACCGGTGTCGTGGCCGCGTAGTCCAGATAAACGGCCCGCCGCCGGTAGCCGGGAGAAGCCGTCGTCGCCTTACTCTGCGCTTCAGTCATCATCGATTCAGAGGTGGCGCGCGTGGATGAGCCGCTGGTCCTGACGTGATGCCACATGCTGCACTTCCTTGCGCCCGACCAGATCCGCCAGCGAGATGCCTGACAGAAAACCGTCGATTTCCCCGGACAGATCGGACCAGAGCTCGTGAGTGAGGCACCTGTCTCCGTCCTGGCAGTCTCCCGTTCCGTGGCAGCGGGTCGCGTCCACACCATCACCGACGGCGGTGATGATGCTGGAAACCGTGATCTCCGCCAGTGCCCGATCGAGCTGGTAACCACCACCAGGCCCGCGAACACTCACCAGCAGACCGCCTTTTTTCAGTTTTGCCAGCAGCTGCTCCAGATAAGCGGCGGAGATACCCTGCCGTTCCGCGATGTCCATCACGCTGATCGGACCCCGATTGCGGTGCAGGGCGATGTCCAGCATGGCGGTTACGGCGTAGCGGCCTTTCGTGGTCAAACGCATCGCGGCAGTATGCTATACCCGACCAAATCGGTCTACTTTCCCCCAACCACCTGACAGAGGCCAGCTGTCAGCCCTTCCGGCCGGCGCCCAGCTGCTTGAGTATGCCGCGCAGCATGGCCACTTCAGTCTCGTCCGGTGTAATTCTGGTCAGCAGCCGCCGCAACCGGGTCATGGTCTGTCCGGGATTGGCCGGGTCGAGGAAGCCGGAAGCCACCAGCTCTGACTCGAAGTGACCGATCAGGCCTTCGACCTGCGCAGCCGTTGCGGGAGCGCGATCCCACTGCCCAGGCTCGAGGCTGCTGTCCTCGAGCTGCCGGTAGATTTCGTAGCACACCACCTGCACAGCCATGGCCAGATTCAGAGACGAGTAGTCCGGATTGGCAGGAATGACAAGATGACAGTGACATTTCTGCAGCTCGTCGTTGGCGAGTCCACTGGCCTCACGACCGAACAGGACGGCTACCCGGTGCGTCGGCAGCCTTTCTATTATTCCCGCCGCTACGGTGGTGGCCTTTTCCAGCGGCCAGGGAATTCGACGCACCCGGGCGCTGGTGCCCACCACCCACTGTCGATCCGCTATGGCTTCGTCGAGCGAGGCGTAAACCCGAGCGGATTCCAGCACATCCTGCGCACCTGCGGCTCGCCACTCGGCCTGCGGGTCGGGATAGCGGAGCGGATTGACGATGGCCAGGTCCGCAAGACCCATGGTCTTCATGGCACGCGCGGCACCGCCGATGTTGCCGGGATGGTTAGGCTCCACCAGGACGATTCGGATCTGCGAAAGAGGCTCGACTGTCATCCCCATCGAATTCGTTTAGGATACGCCGCGATTTTAAGGTGCCCAGCACATGCAACCAATGGCCAACACGGGGCTGCGTGCCGCCCGGCAGGCGAGCACCATCATGCTCCGGGCTCTCGACAACCTGGATATCGTCAAGGTGGAACGCAAGGCGAAGAACGACTTCGTCTCGCAAGTCGACCGTGACACCGAAGCGGCCCTCATCGACGCCCTCCACAAGGCGTATCCCGACCACGCCATCACCGGAGAGGAGCACGGACAGGCCATCGCGGCGAGCAACGGCTCCGAGTACACCTGGATCATCGATCCGCTGGACGGCACCACCAACTACCTGCAGGGCATCCCGCACTTCGCGATTTCCATCGCCGTCATGCGTGGACGGCAGATCGAGCACGGTGTCGTCGTCGACCCGCTGAAAAATGACGAGTTTGTGGCCAGCCGCGGACACGGCGCTCAGCTCAACGGCAAGCGCATCCGCGTGAACCCCGTCACCCATCTCGAGGATGCACTGCTGGGTACCGGTATCCCGCCCGGCGCGGTGACCACCGACCTCGACCGGTACATGGCCCAGCTGAAACACTTCACGGCCACCTGCCGGGCTATCCGTCGGCTCGGCTCCGCCGCCCTGGACCTGGCTTACGTTGCGGCCGGCCGCACAGACGGGTTCTGGGAATTCGGCCTCAAGCCCTGGGACATCGCCGCCGGCGCTCTGCTGGTTCGCGAGGCGGGCGGGTTCGTGGGCGACCTGCAGGGTGGCGACAGCTTTCTCGAGACCGGTGGCGTGGTCGCCGCCAGTCCCAAGCTCTTCAAGCTGATGATTCAGGCGCTTCGAACGGCCGGTCGCAGCGTCGAGGCCTGAGGCCGGCCGCTACCCGATTCAGGGCAGGCCTTCTTCCGTTTTTTCCCGTTCGGGAACCAGCAGGTCCTCCCGCTTGATCCCCATGAACAGGAGCAGCGATGCCGCGACGAAGATGGACGAGTAGGTACCGACGACGATACCGATGGTCAGCGCAGCGGCGAACCCGCGGATACTCTCACCACCGGCGACCAGTAGCGCCAGCAGCACGAACAGCGTGGTCAGCGAGGTCACCAGGGTTCGCACCAGGGTCTGGTTCATCGACAGGTTGATGATCTCGACCGGCGTGCCACGACGGATCTTGCGGAAATTCTCCCGGATCCGGTCGCTGACGACGATGGTGTCGTTCAGCGAGTAGCCGATCACCGCCAGAACGGCTGCAAGCACCGACAGGTCGAACGTCCAGTGGAAGAACGAGAAGACGCCCAGGGTGATGATCACATCGTGGATGAGGGCCACGACAGCGCCAACGGCGAACAGCTTCGTGAAGCGGAACAGGATGTAGATCATGATCACTGCAAGGGCGGCGAGCAGCGCAAGCCCGGCATCTTCCGTCAGCTCCTCGCCCACCGCCGGGCCGACGAAGTTCGACTGGCGCATCTCCACACCAGGAAACACCGTTGCCAGGGTTGCAAGGACCTGATCGCCCATGTTTGCCTGATCCGAGTTCGGCTGCGGTGGCATGCGGATCAGCAGATCCTGCTCCGTGCCGAAGTATTGCACCACACCGTTCTGAAAGCCCGCGTCGTTCAGCACGCCCCGAACCTGCTCGGGATTGATGGCTTCGGGAAATTCCACCTCCACCAGCGTACCGCCGGTGAAGTCGAGCCCGAGATTCAGACCGCGGAAACCGAGCGAGATCAGCGCCAGCAACACCATGAACGCTGAGACCCCGGCCCAGAGATACCGCCAGCGCATGTAGTCGATGCTGAGTACCTTCATATCTTCAGGGTCTCCAGCTTGCGGCCGCCGTACATCAGATTGACTATCGACCGTGTACCGACGATGGCGGTGAACATGGAGGTGACGATGCCGATGGCCAATGTCACCGCAAAGCCCTTCACCGGACCGCTGCCGACGGAGAAGAGAATGATGGCCACGAAAAAGGTGGTGATGTTGGCATCGAGAATGGTCAGCAGAGCCCGGTCGAAACCGGCCTGGATAGCCGCCTGGGGTGCCCGCTCGCCGAGCTCTTCCCTGATGCGCGAGAAGATGAGCACGTTCGCATCCACGGCCATACCCACGGTCAGCACGATACCGGCAATACCGGGCAGGGTCAGCGTGGCGCCGAGCACGGACATGACGGCCACCAGCAGCATCACGTTGGCCACCAGCGCCACATCCGCGGCAAAGCCGAACCAGCGGTAGTAGAAAATCATGAAGAGCATCACCACCGCGAAGCCGATGTACGCCGAGTTCTTGCCCGCCCGGATGTTGTCATCACCGAGACTGGCGCCAACGGAGCGTTCCTCGACGATGTACATGGGCGCCGCCAGCGCACCGGCTCGGAGCAGCAGCGCCAGATCCCGGGCTTCCTGAAGTCCGAGACCGGTGATCCGGAAACGGAAGCCGAGCGCCGATTGAATGGTCGCGACGTTGATTACCCGCTTCTCTTCCGTGGTGTGCGGCACCAGCTGCGACTTGCCGTCGACAACCTCCTCCCGCATGTCGACCCTGAGTTCCTTGAAGATGATGGCCATGGAATTGCCCACGTTATCCTTCGTGGCTTCGTTCATGGCCCGACCGCCGTCGTTGTCCAGATTGATGCTGACCTGAGGCTGCCCCGTCTGCGGGTCGTACTCCTGAACGGCGTTGGTCACCTGGTTGCCGGTGACGATGTTGTGTTTTTCGAGAATCACGGGCGCACCGTTGTACCGGTATCGCTCCGTCTGTGAGGGACGGGCATTGGGTCCGGCGACCAGACGGAACTCCAGGTTGGCGAACTTGTTGATGATCTCCTTGGCCCTGGCGCTGTCCTGGATACCCGGCAGATCCAGCACGATGCGGGAGCGACCGAGTCTCTGCACCAGCGGTTCCGAGACGCCGAGCTCGTTGACCCGGTTGCGCAGGCTCTGCAGATTCTGCTGGATGGCCAGGTCCTCGAGCTGCCGGATCTGCTCCTCGGTGACGGTGAGCCGGAGACCGGGACGACCATCCACATCCTGATCGGTAATGTCGAACTCGTTGAAACGATCCAGGATCACCGACCGGGCGTCGTCTCTCGCCTGCTCGCTCTGAAAGGGAATGCTGATGACCGAGCCGTTCACCCAGTCGCCGGAAGACGCGTAGCGGATGCGTTCCGACACCAGGAGATCCCGGATCGCGTCCTGGTTGGAGAGCATGCGGTCGCCGAGGAACTTGTCCATGTCGACCTGCAGCAGGAAGTGCACCCCACCCGACAGGTCCAGACCCAGTGACATGGGTTTGGCGCCGAGATCGTCGAGCCAGACCGGGGTGGTCGAGGCTCGCGTCAGCGCCACCACGTAGCGTGCATCGCCGACGCTGTTGAGAGCCTCACGCAGCACCGCCTGTCCGCGGAGCTGGGCATCGTCGCTGTCCACCCGGATCAGCGCCGAATCGCCATCGAGCTCCGAGCCGATGACGCTGATGCCTTCGGCTCGAAGCAGCGACACAGCCTGATCGAGGACGGCCTGGCTGATGCCGCGGACGCCGGTCGAATCACCGCCGATCTTGGTGACCGTCTTGATCTGCAGCGCGCTGTCCGGCGGGAACAGGTTCGGCGCCGCGTAGATGGCACCGATGAGCACGATGGCGCCGACGAGCAGGTAACGCCAGATGGACGAGGTGTTGGGTGGTCGGGCAACCGGTCTGGGCAGGCCGAAAAGACCCGGTCCCGCGGTGGTACCCCGTCCTGTTGCCATTCAGCGCTCCGTCCTGGTGCCTGTCAGGCGTCGTCGAGGGATTTCAGTGTGCCTTTCGGCAGGGTGGCGCTGACGGCGCTCTTCTGCACCCGGAGCTCCATGTTGCCGGCGACCTGGATCTTCACGAAATCGTCTTCCACCTTGTTGACGAGACCGACGATGCCACCGGCGGTGACAACCTCGTCCCCCTTGGCAAGGCCCGCCATCAGCGACTGATGCTCCTTGCGTCGCTTGCTCTGTGGCCGCCAGAGCAGAAAGTAGAAGATCAGCACGAAACCGCCCAGAAACAGCAGATTGATCAGTCCTGCATCGGCAGGCGGCGCCCCGGCATCAGCAGCGTAGGCGACGGTTTCGAAGAGATTCATTGCGGGGAGTTCCAGTCTTTTCTGAGGGTCTCGATGAGGGTGCGAAATGTACCGTTTTCAATAGAGGCGCGCAAACGGGCCATGAGGGAGTGATAGTAGTGAAGGTTGTGCTCCGTCATGAGCATGGCGCCGAGCATTTCGCCGCAGCGTTCGAGATGATGCAGATAGGCCCGGGTGAAGTTCGCACAGGTATAACAGCTGCAGGCCGCATCGAGCGGAGCCGGGTCGTCACGATGCCGGGCGTTACGGATCCGGATCACGCCGGTGGAGGTGAACGCATGACCGTTGCGTGCATTCCGGGTCGGCAGCACGCAGTCGAACATGTCCACGCCCAGTTCCACACCGCGCACCAGGTCTTCGGGTGTTCCCACACCCATGAGGTAGCGTGCCCGGTCTGCAGGCATGTGAGGCAGCAGCCCGGACAGCACTTCGTCCATCTCTTCTTTCGGCTCTCCCACCGACAGGCCGCCAACGGCGTAGCCGTCGAAGCCTATGTTCACCAGCCCCTCGAGACTCCGCTGCCGGAGACCGTGGTACATGCCGCCCTGGACGATGCCGAACAGCTGCGCCTCGCCATCGCTTCGACGGCCGTCAAACGCACGACGGGAACGCTCCGCCCAACGCAGCGACAGCTCCATGGAAGCCCGGGCATCCGACTCCGACGCAGGATAGGGCGTGCACTCGTCGAAGATCATCACCACGTCCGAGCCGAGGTTCAGCTGCACCTGCATGGAGATCTCGGGTGTCAGCGCGACGCGATCGCCGTTGATCGGCGAGCGGAAGACCACACCCTCTTCGGAGATCTTTCTGAGCTCACCCAGGCTGAAGACCTGAAATCCACCACTGTCGGTAAGAATAGGTCCCGGCCAGCCCATGAACCCGTGCAGCCCGCCCAGTTGACGCACGGCCGTGTCACCCGGCCGCAACATGAGGTGGAACGTGTTGCCGAGCAGGATCTGTGTTCCGACGCGCTCGAGACCTTCCGGGGTCATGCCCTTCACGGTGCCGTAGGTGCCACAGGGCATGAACACGGGTGTATCCACCGCACCGTGCGCCGTGTGCAGCCGACCACGCCGCGCCGCGCCATCCGTGCAGAGCAGCTCATAACTCATGGTGCTGCCTCTGTCCTCCCGTCAATCAACCTGGCCCGCTCGAGAAACATCGCGTCCCCATAGCTGAAGAACCGGTAGTCATCGTCCACGGCGGCCCGGTACGCCGCCATGACGCGCTCGTACCCGCCGAACGCCGTCACCAGCATGAGCAGCGTGGACTGCGGCAGATGGAAGTTCGTGACGAGCGCATCGACCACCCTGAAACGGAAGCCGGGCGTGATGAAGAGTTCCGTCTCTCCCGGTCCTGGGTCGACCTCGTGTAACTCACGCGCCGCAGACTCCAGCGCGCGGACCACGGTGGTACCCACCGCGACTACCCGCCCGCCCGCCCGCGCCGTCTCCCGGATGGCGCGGGCCGCCGCCTCAGGAATTTCGTATCTTTCCCGGTGCATGTGATGTGCCGCGAGATCGCTGACCCGGACCGGCTGGAAGGTTCCCGCACCGACATGCAGAGTGACGGTCACCCGCCGCACACCCCGCTTCTCGATCTCGGCGAGCAGCCGTTCGGTGAAGTGCAGTCCGGCCGTCGGCGCCGCCACCGCGCCGGGCGTCGTGTTCCACACCGTCTGATAACGCGACTCGTCCTCCGCGCCGGAAGCGCGCGAGATGTAGGGTGGCAGGGGAACGCTGCCGTGCGTGTCGAGGAAGCCGAGCACGGATTGCGGAAAACCCAGGTGGTAGAACTCGCCTTCCCTGCCCAGAACGTCGATGTCACTGCCGGCAACCCGCAGCGTCCTGCCCGGCTTCAGCGGTTTGCTGACCCGGACCTGACAGAGCGCCTCCCGCTCGGAGATGATCCGCTCGAGCAGTATCTCGGCCTTGCCGCCGGAGTCCTTCCCGGCCAGAAGCCGCGCCTTGATCACCCGTGTGTCGTTCACGACCAGCAGATCGCCGCTGCGGAGCAATCCGGGCAGGTCGGTGAACGCACCATGCCGGATCGGCGGCGCCGTGCCCGCACCGTTCACGATCAGCAGCCGGCTGCCGTCGCGGGCGGAGGTCGGGTGCTGGGCGATGAGCGCTTCGGGCAGCGCGTAGTCGAAATCTTCCCGATGCCAGGAGCGAACGTGCGGTGCCGTCGCAGGCACAGTGTGACTTTGGCGCATGGCTTTACCGGCCAGCAGAACGAAGGCGCGGATTGTAGATCAGGTCGGCATGCAGTTGGAGTGCGTATCCGGCTGGGGCGATCTGGCCACCCGAGTCGACGATGTGTTACAACCTGCTCCCCGCGATGCGCACGTGGCGCGACGTGCGGGCTCCGGCTGGGTGGCGAAACTGGTAGACGCGCTGGACTCAAAATCCAGTTTGGGCGACCAAGTGCGGGTTCGACTCCCGCCCCAGCTACCAGGTCCCTGCCCCCGACCCGGCGCGGTTGTGTGCTATCTTCTCGCGCCTGCCGGTATCGCAGCCGGCGCCTCTTCCGATCACCTGACGAAAGACCGACGACCATGAGTGAGACACCCGTACTGGTAGGTATCGCCCAGATCGAGCAGCGCTGCGACGATCCACGGCAAGCCCGTGAACCCCTGGCACTGATGATCGAGGCCACCCAGGCTGCGGCCGAGGACGCCGGCAGCCGGGCACTGCTCACGTCCGCCGGCAGCGTGCGGGTGATCCGCGGCCTCTGGCCCTACAAGAACCCGGCCCGCGTCGTCGCCGATGCGGTGGGTGCTCCCGGAGCCGAAACGCGGCTGAGTCAGTTCGGCGGCAACTTCGTGCAGACCGCTGTCAACCAGGCGGCGCTCGATATCCAGGCCGGCCGCCAGGAGATCATCCTGATCACCGGTGCCGAATGCGGCAACACCCAGGCCAAGGCGCGTCGAGCCGGGCTCGATCTGCGATCGGAGCTGAACTGGCAGGCGGCGCCAGGAGAGCCGGACGTGATGATCGGCGAGGACGTCCGCATGGTCGACGAGCTCGAGTCAGACCTCGGTCTGATGCAGCCGATTCAGGTCTATCCGATGTTCGAGAATGCCCTGCGTCATCATCTTGGCGAGTCCATCGAGGCCCACCAGGTGAGGATTTCCGAGCTGTGGTCCCGCTTCTCCGCGGTCGCTGCGGACAATCCCCACGCCTGGATCCGCGAGCCCCGAACCGCCGAGGAGATCCGCACGCTGAGCGATTTCAACCGGCCGGTCTCCTTCCCCTACCCCAAGCTGATGAATTCCAACAACAACGTGGACCAGGGCGCGGCGCTCATCCTCTGTTCCGCCACGAAGGCACGGGCACTGGGGATTCCCGAAGACAGATGGATCTATCCCTGGGCGGGCACGGATGCCCACGACGCCTACGCGTTCTCCCGGCGCGACACTTTCTACGGATCTCCCGCCATCCGGGTTGCCGGACGCCGGGTGCTGGAGCTCTGCGACCTGTCCCCCGACGATGTGGAGCTGGTGGACGTCTACAGCTGCTTTCCGGTAGCGGTGCAGGTGGGGGCCAGCGAGGTAGGCCTGGATCTGAACCGCCCGCTTACCGTAACAGGCGGTCTCACGTTTGCCGGCGGCCCGCTGAACAACTACGTCATGCACTCCATCGCCCGGATGGCGGAGCTGCTTCGCCAGGATGTTGACGCCCGCGGCCTCATCACCGCCAACGGCGGTTATCTCACCAAGCATGCCTTCGGCGTGTACTCCGCCACGCCGCCGGCGCAGCCTTTCCAGCATCAGGACGTGCAGACCGAGGTGGACCGGGCACCGTTGCGCCAGTCCGTTGCCGTGCACGAGGGTGAGGCCACGGTGGAGAGCTACACCGTGATGTACGCGGGCGAAGCGCCCCGCATCGCCTATGTCAGTGCTCTGCTGGACGACGGCCGGAGAACCCTGGCTGTCACGGAAGATACCGACGTCATGCATGCCATGGTACGCGAGGAGTTCTGCGGCCGTACCGTAGCCCTGGCGGACCGGAAGGCGCGGTTCTGACCGCTACCGCGACTGCGGCAGTGAGCGCACCGACCGCCGAGCCCGCAGGGCTGCTGCGTCGTCTCGCCGCCATGGTGTACGACGGCCTGCTGGTGCTGGCGCTGCTGATCAGCACCCTCACGCTCATGGTGGTGCTGACCAACACGCCGGTCGCCGGCCGTCATGTGCTGGGACTGCTGTTCGTCGAGTCCTTCGCATTCTTCGCTTACTTCTGGATCTTCCGCGGCCAGACGCTCGGTATGCTCGCCTGGCGCCTGGTGATCGTTTCCGCCGACGGCTACCGGATCACCTTCACCCAGGCCCTGCTGCGTTACATCACCGGACTGTTTTCCATCGCGCTGTTCGGCCTCGGATTCCTGGCGATGTACCTGGATCCGGATCGCCGCACCTGGCCCGATCGGATGTCGGACAGCCGTATCCTTTATATACCGGCCAAGTAGGCGCTGCCGTCAACCGTCATCGGACGCGGGCGAGCCCCCAGGCGCCGAGTCCCCAGCAGACCAGGATGGGCAGCAGCACGGCCAGCGCCGCCGGCAGGTCGTAGACCATGCTCATGGGCGCGAACAGATCCTGCAGGTATTTGAAGCCGAGCCCGGCGAAGACACCCACGGACAGACGCACCCCCATGCCCACCTCCCGCAGCGGACCAAGGATGAATCCGAGCGCGAGCAGCGCCAGCCCGAGCACGGACAGCGGCTGCAGAATCTTGCTCCAGAACGCCAGCTGATAGACGTCCGCGGACAGGCGCTCCCGATCCATGTAGTCGATCTGCCTGCGCAGATCGAACAGCGACAGGCGCCGGGGCTCCATCAGCACACGAACGGTGAGCAGACGCGGATCCACGCGTCCGTTCCAGCGCAGCACATCGGCCTGTCGGGTTTCCACGGCCGCCTCTCCGAGGCGGGTCTCGCGAACGTCATGCAGGAGCCAGTGCGGATCCGACTCGTCTGCCACGTATTCTGCCCAGCCTGCCGCAACGGTCCGTTCGAGGCGGCGATCCGGCGTGTACCAGAACTGCAGCACGTCCCTGAGCTCGCCGCGATCGCCGAGGCTCGTCACCCGCATCATCATGCCACCCTCCCGGTACCAGTACCCCCGTGACGCGTAGGTGGCCGACCGACCGCTCATGGCCTGGGTCTTGAAGGTCTCCGCCTGCTCCTCGCCGGCAGGTGCCAGCCACTCACCCACCGCCAGACCGATCACGAAGACAAGCGCGGCCGGCCAGGCCACGCCGAAATAGATCCGCCCCGGCGACACCCCGGCCGCACGGAAGACGACGATCTCGGATCGGGAGGCCAGGCTGCCGAGGCCGATCAGCGCGCCCAGGAACACCACGTAGGGAAGCACCTCGTACAGGCGGCGTGGCGTGGTCAACGCCACATAAACGAGCATCTCGCCGATCAGATAGCTCGTGTCATCCTCGCGCAGCTCTTCGAGCACGGCGAACAGCGTCATCAGCCCGACGAACGCCAGCAGCACGACGAAGATGGCCAGCAGAACGGCCTTCCCCACGTACCTGTCCATCCGCGAAAAGATCATCAGACCCTCGCCGGCAGGGTGGAACGGCGCAGCAGCACCACCCCCAGGATGAAAAAGGCGATATGCACCGGCCACATGCCGATGGTGGCGGGCACCACGGCATCCGCGATGGCGTCGCGGCCGAAGACCAGAGCTGCATAGTAGGAGACAAAGAGCCCGAGCCCGGGCACCACCCGTGCGAACCGCCCCTGGCGGGGTTTCGTCCGGGCGATGCCGACGCCGCCCACGCCGGCGATGAGCACCACCAGTGGCAGGCCGAGACGGAACTGCAGCTCCGCCCGGGCCTCCGGCTCTGGGCTTTCGAGCAGCTCCGCCGTGGGCCTGGCTTCGACACTGAATTTGTTGCCCCGCAGACCTTCCTCCAGTCGCTGAGTGAGTCGGTCGAAGGCGATCACGTGATAGTCGGAGCGACCCGGCTCGCCGACGTATCGTGTGCCGTTGACCAGCACCAGGTACCGCTCGCCGGTCACCGGATCAACCTGCTGACCGCCGGTCTGTGCCCGGATGGTGACCGGTTCCGCGTTCGGCGACAGTTCCGCCATGAACACGTCCAGCAGCACCTCGCCCTCCTCGTCCACAGCATCCGCATAGGTCGTGCGCTGACCGCGATAGTAGGAGTGGAACACCCCTGGCGTCATGATCCTGAATTCCGCGTTGTCCTGCTGGTCCCGCAGGTACTCCGTCAGACGCCGGTCGTTGTCCGGTGCCAGCATCAGGCTCAGGTAGCCCACCAGCAGCGCAACCGCGAGGCCGGTGGGTGTCAGCCACTTCAGCAGGCGTGCGGGCCCGACGCCACCGACCCGCAGCACGTCGAACTCCGACTCGGCGTACAGCCGCCCGAGGGTGAGCAGCAGGGCGAGAAACCAGGCGAAAGGCAGCAGCAGCTGCAGAAAGCCGGGCAGGCGGTAAAGCAGGATGTGGAGGATGCTCTCCGACGCGTACTTTCCGAGTGCGGCTTCCTGGAGGTAGCTGATGAAACGCCCACCCACCGTCACTGCAAGCAGGACCGCGGTGAGAGAGACCAGCACCAGCAGGAGCTCGCGATTCACGTAGCGGGCGGCTACCGCCATGTGCAGCCCGCATCGAGCGACGGCGCCTGCCGCACCTCGCCGGCACCCGCCTGACGGGGCGGTGCTTTTCGCCTAGAATTGCGCGCCAAGTGAGGACCCTCGAGGCCAGACAGACGCGATTATGAAGTATTCGACTACCACCGGCACGCTGACCGAGCTGAAGACTGATTGTCTCGTGGCGGCAAAGGATCAGTGCGAACGCGTGGCAGCGGAGCTCGGGTCTGAAGCATTGTTCAGCGCAGCGGTTCTCGACTTCGAAGACAAACCGGGGGTAACGCTGCAGATCAACCTCGGCACGAAGAGCGCTGTCAGGAAGCTGCTGGTCGTGGGCGGCCTGAAGGGCACGGTGACCACCAGCGACTATGACAAGTCGATCAAAGCGGCGGCGGGCGCCCTGAAGACCGCCAAGGCCCGAAGTGCCGTCTGGGCACTGGTATCCGCACGCGTCAAGGATCAGGACAACTACTGGAAGGCCAGTCGCGGCATCACCGCACTCAATGACACCCTTTACAGCTTCGACGCCTACCGGACCGCCGAGACCAAACCCCTGTCGCTGAAGAGCGTGGCACTGCATGCGGACAGCCGCAGCAGAAGCCCGGTGGCACGGGCTGTGCGTCACGGCCAGGCCGCCAAGGCAGGGCTGGACTGGGCGCGCGATCTCGGTAACCAGCCACCCAACGTGTGCAATCCCAGCTACCTGCTCAGAGAGGCGCGCAAGCTCGGCCGGGCGCCGAACGTGACGGTCAGCGCCCTGGACGAGAAGAAGATGGAAGAGCTGGGTATGGGTGCATTCCTCGCCGTCACCCGGGGTAGCGAGACACCGGGGAAGATGATCATCATCCGTTACCGTGGCACGCGGCGCGCCGGCGAAGCACCCATCGTGCTGGTCGGCAAGGGCATCACCTTCGACACCGGCGGCATCAGCATCAAACCCGCGGCCAACATGCACGAGATGAAGTGGGACATGTGCGGCGCGGCCACGGTCATGGGCGCGACGAAGGCCGCCATAGAAGCCCGCCTGCCCATCGATCTGATCACCATCGTCGCTGCCGCCGAGAACATGCCGAGCGGCCGCGCCACCCGACCCGGTGACATCGTCAAGACATCCTCCGGCAAGACCGTGGAGATTCTCAACACGGACGCCGAAGGACGCCTCGTGCTCTGCGACGCGTTGACCTACGCCGCACGCTACAAGCCGCGCACGGTGATCGACGTGGCCACCCTCACCGGTGCCGTCATCGTCGCCCTGGGTGCGCATGCCAGCGCGGTCTACGCCAACGATGACGACCTGGCCCAGGCTCTGCTCGATGCGGGGGAGTACAGCGGTGACCGTGGCTGGCGCATGCCGCTGTGGGACGACTACCAGGCTGCCTTGAAGAGTCAGTTTGCGGATGTTGCCAACATCGGCACCGGCGGCGCAGGTTCGGTCCTGGCAGCCTGCTTCCTGTCGCGGTTCGTCGAAGGTCTCAGCTGGGCTCACCTGGACATTGCCGGAACGGCCTTTCCGCGGGGACCTCAGAACGGCGCAACCGGGCGGCCCGTGAACATGCTGTTCCGCTATCTGATCAATCAGTCCGGCTAGACGGGACCCAGGTGACGCGCATCGACTTCTACATTCTGCAGGACGTCAACGTGAGCGCCCGGCAGCGCTTCGCCTGCCGGCTGGCTGCCCAGGCGCTGGGTCAGGGCCAGCCGGTGGTTCTGCACGCCGAGGACGAGCCGTCCGCCCGCGAGATGGATGAGCTGCTCTGGCACTACCCCGACAGGCGGTTCGTCCCCCACGCGATGGCGGGCGATCCGGGATCCCAGGGCGTTCCGGTGCTCATCACCTGGCAGGAACCCGCGACGTTCGACGGCGTGCTGTTCAACCTGACATCCGAAGTGCCGCACTTCTTCAATCGCTTCCACCGCGTGGTGGAAGTGGTCGTTCAGGATCATCTGGCTGCCGGCCGGGAACGCTACCGCTTCTACCGGCATCGGGGCTATCCCCTGTACGATCACAGGATGGACGAGTGGGAAACCAGCAGCGCGGCCCTGATGCCTTAGGCGGCCTCGAGCGGAAACAGCCATGAGCGACTCACAGAAAACCTCCAAGAATCCTGACGGCACGCCGGATGAGCTTCTGGGCGATCTCGAATCCATCCGCGAGCTGCTCGACGAGGAAGAGGCTGCCAGGGAACTTGACCGCGACCCGGATACCGATCCAGCCGTGCCGCTCCTGGACGACATGGTCCGTGGCGCCTACGAGCTCCGTGAGACGGCCGACTTCCTGTCGGCGACGCCCGCGCTCGGCGGTGGCGGCAACCGGAGGAGTCGCTACCTGCCCGAAGACGTCTTCGACGCCCTGCTCGGCGATCGCTGGAAGGTCTCCGCCGCCGACATCCTCACGGAGGCCCGTGGCGCCATCGAGGCACACCGCAATCAGTGGACGCCGGAGGACACGGACGAGCTGAACGACGCGCTCAGGGTACGAATCGACGAGACGCTCACCGAGTGGCTCACGGCCACCATCAGCGAGCGCCTCGATGAGCTGCACGCCGAGCTGCTGCGTGCTGCGGAATCCGTCATCGACGAGAAGATCCGGTCGCTGATCGAACAGCGGACCGTGAACCCGGACTAGGTCCCGCCATGCAGAGCAGTTTCGATCCGCACAGCATCGAGCAGTCCCTCTACGCCGAATGGGAGCAGGCGGGTTACTTCGAGCCGCAAGGCAACGGACCGAGCTACTGCATCGTCATCCCGCCGCCCAACGTCACCGGCAGTCTGCACATGGGTCACGCGTTTCAGCACACGCTGATGGACGCGCTCATCCGTTACCACCGGATGAAGGGAGACCGCACGCTGTGGCAGATGGGTACCGATCACGCTGGTATCTCGACGCAGATGCTGGTGGAGAGGCAGCTCGCCGCCGAAGGCATCAGCCGACACGAGATCGGCCGTGAGGTGTTCGTGGAGAAGGTCTGGGAGTGGAAGGAAGCATCCGGCGGGAACATCTCCGAGCAGCTGCGCCGCATGGGTTCTTCCCTCGACTGGTCGAGAGACCGCTTCACCCTGGACGAGGGATTCTCCCGTGCCGTGCTCGAGGTGTTCGTCAGGCTCTACGACGAAGGGCTCATCTATCGTGGTAAGCGGCTGGTGAACTGGGACCCGGAGCTCCGGACCGCCATCTCGGACCTGGAGGTGGAGAACGAGGAGGAGGACGGCAGCCTGTGGCACTTCCGCTATCCGCTCGCTGGCGGTCTGACCACGTCGGACGGCCGGGATTACCTCGTGGTCGCCACGACACGGCCGGAGACCATGCTCGGTGACACGGCCGTTGCCGTGCATCCCGAGGATGAACGCTACCGCAGCCTGGTCGGTGGCACGGTGCACCTGCCGCTGGTGGACCGGGAAATCCCGATCATCGCCGACGACTACGTCGACCGCGAGTTCGGCACCGGCTGCGTCAAGATCACACCGGCGCACGATTTCAACGACAACGCCATGGGCGAGCGGCACGGACTCGACGTCATCAACGTGCTGAACCCCGATGCCACGCTGAACGATACGGTACCGGCGCCGTATCGCGGCCTCGACCGCTTCGACGCCCGCAAGCGGGTGGTGGCGGATCTCGACGCCCTCGGACTGCTGGAGAAGATCGAGCCGCACCGGCTCACCGTGCCGCGGGGTGATCGTTCCGGTGCCGTCGTCGAACCGCTGCTCACCGATCAGTGGTTCGTTAAGATCCAGCCGCTGGCGGAACCTGCCATCGAGGTGGTGGAGAAGGGAGAAATCCGCTTCGTGCCGAAGCAGTACGAGAACGTCTACTTCGCCTGGATGCGTAACATACAGGACTGGTGCATCTCCCGGCAGCAGTGGTGGGGACACCGAATACCTGCCTGGTACGACGATGCCGGTGCCATCTATGTGGGCAGGAGCGAGGAGGAAGTCCGCGAACGGCACGGACTCGATGCCGGTGTCCGCCTGACCAGGGATCCCGACGTGCTGGAGACCTGGTTTTCATCCTCGCTCTGGACCTTCGGCACGCTCGGCTGGCCGGAGCAGACCGAGGAACTCTCCCGCTATCACCCGACCGATGTGCTGGTCACCGGCCACGACATCATCTTCTTCTGGGTCGCGCGTATGATCATGATGACCCTGAAGTTCACGGGCGAGATTCCTTTCCGCGACGTCTACATCACCGGTCTGGTGCGCGATGCTGAGGGCCGGAAGATGTCGAAGACCAAGGGCAACGGTCTCGATCCGCTGGACTTCATCGACGGCATCACTCTGGACGAGCTGGTCGGCAAGCGCACGTCGAACCTCACCCAACCGCAGATGGCAGCGCGGATCGAGAAGCAGACCCGGCACGATTTTCCCGAGGGAATCCCGCCGTACGGCACCGACGCGCTCAGGTTCACTTTCTGTGCGCTGGCCAGCACCGGACGGGACATTCGCTTCGATCAGGCGCGCATCGAAGGCTACCGGAACTTCTGTAACAAGCTCTGGAACGCAGCACGGTTCGTGCTGATGAACTGCGCCGACGCAGACCTCGCAGGAGAGGCGACGCGCAGCCTGGCGGACCGCTGGATCGTATCGCGGGCCCGGGCCATGCTGAGTGATGCCGGGCGGGCCATCGAAACCTACCGCTTCGACCTCTATGCCAACCTGGTCTACGACTTCGTCTGGCACGAATACTGCGACTGGTACGTCGAGCTCACCAAGCCGGTGCTCTGGGACGACGCGCTGTCCGACGCGGAGCGCCGCGGCACGCGGCAGACGCTGCTCACCACGCTGGAGTGCCTGTTACGGGCCGCACATCCCATCATGCCGTTCATCACGGAGGCCATCTGGCGCGAGGTGGCCCCGCTGCTGGGCAACACGGGCCCGACCATCATGGTCCAGCCCTTCCCTGAGCCCGGCGACTATGACCCCGATCCGGACGCGGACGCAGCCGTGGAGTGGCTGAAGGGCGTTATCGTCGGGCTGCGCAACATCCGCGGCGAGGCCGGTATCAAGCCGGGACAGGCCATCGACGTGCTGTTTCAGCAGGGCACTGCCGGGGACAAGGCACTGGCCGCTGCCAACGACTCACTGCTCAAACGCCTGGCGAAGGTCACGGACATCCAATGGCTCGATCCCGGCGACGAGCCGCCACCGAACGCACTGGCGCTGGTCGGTGAGCTCAAGGTGATGGTGCCGCTCGCCGGCCTGATCGACGTTGCGGCAGAACGCGCCAGGCTACGCAAGGAAGTCGACCGTCAGAGCGCTGAGCTCAAACGGATCGACGGCAAGCTCGCCAACGGCAACTTCGTCGCCAAGGCCCCGGCGGAGGTAGTGGAGAAGGAGCGGCAGAAGGCGGCCGATGTGCGTGCGGCGCTCGCCGTGCTGGAGGAACAGCTCCGCTCCCTGGACACTCTCGGCTAGCGAGGGGCACCCTCATCTAGCCGCCGACGCGCAGAATCACCTTACCGAAGGTATCGTCGGACGCGATCAGCGCGTGCGCGCGTTCGGCCTCCTCGATGGGGATCACCGTTTCGACGATGGGCCGTACCGAACCCCGCTCGATGTGCGGCCACACCTCATCCCGGAGCCGGTCCATGACCGCCGCCTTCGCGCCGATACTCCGCGCCCGCAGCGTCGAACCGATGATCCGCTGCCGTTTGACCATCATGACCCCCAGGTTCAGGGTGGCTTCGGCACCGCCCATGAGACCGATGATCACCAGCCGACCGTCGGTGGTGAGCACGGCAAGATTGTCGGCGAGATAGGCACCGCCGACCGGGTCCAGGATGACGTCTGCCCCGCTGCCCGACCAGGCACGCACCGCGTCGACGAAGGAACCGTCGTGACGGTTCCAGCCACCGTCGGCACCCAGGGCCACGCAGCGCTCGATCTTTTCCGGCTGTCCGGCCGTGACGAAGCAGGGGTTGCCCTCGAGCGCGCAGAGCTGGATGGCGGCCGTGCCCACCCCGCTGGCACCGGCGTGCAGCAGCACGCGCTCGCCCCGGGTCAGGCTCGCCTCCATGAAGAGGTTCAGAAACGCGGTGGCGAACACTTCGGGCAATGCCGCCGCTTCCACCATGTCTAGTCCGGCCGGTACGGGCAGCACCTGACCCGCAGGCACCACCACCTCTTCCGCGTAGCCGCCACCGGCGAGCAGCGCACAGACCGCGTCACCCGGTGCGCATCGCTCGACACCCTCTCCGACCTCGACCACCTCGCCGGCGCATTCGAGACCGAGGATGGGACTTGCGCCCGGAGGCGGCGGATAACCGCCACGACGCTGGACGAGGTCCGCCCGATTGACCGCGGTGGCCGCCACGCGGATGCGCACCTCACCGGTGCCGAGCGCGGGTGCTTCCGTGTCCTGCCAGACCAGCCGGTCGCCGTTGATCTGAATCGCTTTCATGTCTCTCCCCCGGAACTTACCAGGACATCCGCATCTTCACGCCATGATCGTGCAGATATCGCTTCAGACCACTGCAGGTGTAATCCCCGTAGTGCACCATGGAGGCAACCAGTGCCGCATCGGCCCTGCCTTCCGTGAGCACGGCCTGGAGGTGTTCGGGGCGTCCCGCACCACCCGATGCAATCACCGGAATCCGCACCGCTTCGGCGATCATGCGCGTGAGCGTCAGCTCGTAGCCCGCGCGGGTTCCGTCGGCGTCGATGGAGTTCACCACCAGCTCGCCCGCGCCGAGCCGCTCGCCTTCCAGCGCCCAGGCGAGGGCGTCCATGCCCATGGGCGTACGCCCACCATTTATGACGATCTCGTAGCCCGACGGGCACCGTGCATCCGCCGCCACGGATCGGATGTCCATGGACAGCACGATGTTCTGAGCGCCCACAGCCTCGGCACATTCCGCGATGAGCGCGGGCCGCTGCACGGCGGCGGAGTTGACGTTGATCTTCTCGGCGCCGGCGAGGCGAAGGTCCGTCGCGTCGGCAACGGATCGGATGCCGCCACCGACGGACAGCGGGATGAAGACCTGCTCCGCCACCGCCTCGACCACGTGCAGCATGATGTTGCGCTTGTCGCTCGATGCGGTGATGTCGTAGAAGACCAGCTCGTCGAGTCCGTCGAGATAGTACTCACGGGCCTTCTCCACCGGGTCACCGATGTCCTTCGTGTCGACGAACTTCACGCTCTTGGCCAGTTTGCCGTCACGCACGTCCAGACAGGCTACGAGTCGTTTGCTCAGCATGTTCCGTCCCAGCCGGCGAAGGCTTTGAGCAGCCTGAGCCCCACGCGGCCGCTCTTTTCCGGGTGAAACTGGGTGGCGAAGTAGTTCCGGCGGCCCACGGCGCAGGCGAACTCGATCTCGTAGTCCGTCACGGCGTAGATGAGTTCCGGTTCCGCAGGCTCGGGATAGTAGCCGTGCACGAAATAGAACTCGTCTCCCGGTGAGAGGCCCGCAAGCACCGGGTGCGGTTTCACCCTCCGCACCTCGTTCCAGCCCATGTGCGGAATCTTGAGCTGCGGATCGTCGAACCGGAACCGCCGCACCCGGCCGGGCAGCAGACCGAGCGTCGGCGTATCGCCTTCCTCAGAGTGATCGAAGGAGATCTGCAGTCCCAGACAGATGCCGAGCACCGGGGTCCCTGATGCGATCGCCTCTTTCAGCGCCTGGTCCATGCCGACCCGGATGAGGCTCTTCATGGCGCTACCGGCCGCACCGACACCGGGAAAGATGACCCGTCGCGCACGGCGCACCGCATCCGGATCCGCGCTGATGTCGGCCGTGAGACCTACCTCCGCGCAGGCGCGCTGCACGCTGCGCAGGTTCCCCGCGTCGTAATCGATGATGAGCGCGTCGGTCATTTACCTGACTTCTGAGAAGAGCGCGGATACTATCCCAACCGCGTAACACAACCAACACGACCCATCTCTATCGAATGAACCGGGGAATTCTGCTCGTCAATCTCGGAACGCCGGCATCCACCGATGTTGCCGACGTGCGTGCCTATCTCGCGGACTTTCTCACCGACCCGTTCGTCATCGACCTGCCCTGGCCGTTGCGGCAGCTCCTCGTTCGCGGCGTGATACTGCCGTTGCGACCGAGGCGGTCTGCCGAAGCGTACCGGCAGATCTGGAATGCGGCCGGTCCGGGCACGGGATCACCGCTCCTGCACTACAGCCTTAGGCTGCTCGATGCGCTGCGGGCACGTCTGCCGCACACACCCTGCGAGCTTGCCATGCGCTACGGTGAGCCGGGCCTGGACCGCGGCATCGCCGCACTCGTACAGCGCGGTGTGCGCGAGCTGACCGTGATCCCTCTCTATCCGCAGCATGCGGACTCGACCCGGGAAACCACCATCCGCGCAGTCCGCGAACGGCTGCCAGATGACGTGCGGTTGGTGGTCCATCCGCCGTTCTTCGACGATCCGGCCTATCTGGACGTTCAGGCCGCCGTCATCCAACGCCACCTCCCGAGCCGCTGGGATCATCTGCTGTTCTCCTACCACGGCCTGCCGGAGCGTCATCTCACCCGGGCAGATCCCACCGGCGGGCACTGCCTGCGTACGCCGGAGTGCTGCGAGACACCCTCCCCGGCACATGCCACCTGCTACCGGCACCAGGTGCGCGCAACCTCCCGGGCACTGGCGGTACGGCTCGACCTCGCCTCGGACCGCTGGTCCGAGAGCTATCAGTCCCGGCTGGGCCGTCTGCCCTGGCTGTCGCCTTACACCGACGAGGTGCTCCGAGCGCTGCCCGGCCGCGGTGTGAAGCATCTGGTCGTCGCCTGCCCCGCCTTCGTGGCCGACAACCTGGAAACGCTCGAGGAGATCGGCATGACCGGGCGGGAACACTTCCTCGCCGCCGGTGGCGAGACCTTCACCCTCATCCCCTGCCTGAACGACGATCCGCAATGGGTAGACGTGCTGGCCGGCTGGCAGCCCGCGGTACAGGCGGATCAGACCGAGGCGGCACGCTCCGACACCGCCAGATAGAAGCTCTGCACCAGCGGCTGGGAGAACATGGACTTGCGGGCCACGAAACGTACCGGTCGCGCGAGTCCCGCTTGCGTCAGGTCGATCCAGTCCCTCGATGCTACCCCCAGGGTCTTCGCCACACCGGCAGGTACCAGGCCGTGGCCGAATCCCGCCAGCGCCATCTGCGCCACGGCGAAGAACGACTCCAGGGACGCGCTCCGGTTCAGGTGCAGACGGCGCATGTCATCCTCTATGGACTGCCAGGCGCCCGAGCGGGACTCGATGGTGATCACGTCGAGCGGATCGCCGATCCGGTAGTCCAGTGCGGCCAGACCGGAAGGCAGGATGACCATGGGCTCGCGGCGGATCACCTCGCTCTGCAGATCGGATTCCGCATCGGAGGTGCCGGTGCAGATCCCTACCATGTACTCCCCTGACCGCAACCGATCCAGCACCACTGGGGAACGCTGCGCATGGAATTCGAACTCCACTTCGGGCATCTGGCCCCTGACCTCGGCGAAGAGCCGCGGACCCCAGCTGCAGAGAATGGCTTCCGAGACGCCGAGGATGATCTTGCCTTTGCGCAGCGCGTTGTCCGTGAGGAACACGTCCCGGAGCTCGGAGATGAGCGGCGTGACCTTTTCCACCAGCTTGGTGCCATGGTGGGTCAGCACCACCCGCCGCCCGTGACGCTCGATGAGCGCGCGGTCGTAGTAGCGCTCGAGCGCGGCGATGCGTTTGCTGACCGCCGACTGGGACACCTTCAGCACGGTGGCCGTTTCCATCATGGTGCCGGTCTTGGACAGGGTCACCAGGGTTTCCAGATTCTCCAGCATGGCCAATGAATTCCTTCGGGTCAGGAATCATATTCCAACCATTCGCTTTTTTCATGATCCGCGAGCCCTAGACTCTGCCGCGGCCTGACCACCGGAGCGCTGCCTTGCTGGACCTGCTGATCCTCGTCACCGTCCTCGTGACCAGCGTGCTGTCCGGCATCCTCGGCATGGCCGGCGGCATGATCCTGATGGCCGTGCTGGTATCCGTTCTGTCCGTAGGCGCAGCCATGATGCTGCACGGTGCGGTGCAGGCCATCTCCAACGGCTCCCGGGCCTGGTTTCTCCGGACCCACATCCAGTGGCGCATCCTGCCGGCCTATGGGCTGGGTGCCACACTCACCCTGGCCGGTTTCGTGGCACTCGCCCTGGTACCGGACGCGGACCTGGTGCTGATCGTGGTCGGCGTGCTGCCCTTTCTCGCCCGGGTAGTCCCCCACCTCAGAGGCCTGGACGTCACCCATCTGCCAACGGCGGTCGGCTGCGGCGCGCTGGTCACCACGGCTCAGCTCCTGGCCGGCGCTTCCGGACCGCTGCTGGACGTCTTCTATCTGAATGCGCGTCTGAACCGGTTCGAGATCATCGCCAGCAAGGCAATCACCCAGGCCGGCGGGCACGTGCTGAAGCTCGTCTACTACGGGCTCATCATCGGCGTGACCGACTCGGTGCCTGGCTGGATGTACGGTGCCGCGATCCTGACGGCCGTCGTCGGCACGCGCCTGGGAACACGGCTGCTGGAGCGGTTCACGGACGATCGGTTCCGCAAGGTGAGCGGCGCGTTCATCCTCGGCATCGCTGCCGTCTGCGTCGTCAAAGGCCTGTGGGGATATCTGGCCGTCGGCTGAGGTCGTCCGCGGATGACCTCACACGGGCTTGACCACGAACAGAAGGTCGCCTGCATTGACCTGCTGTCCCGTCGCCATGTTGATCCGCGTCACCTCGTACTCCCGTTCGGGATCGTACAGATCGGTTTCGGTGTTGAAATCCGCGAGCTTCAGCGGCGTGAAGATCTTCATGGCCTCAAGCTGACCGATAGTGTCCGTGACGCGCACGCGGTCGCCGACGTTGACGTACTCGGGTTCGGTTGGTGTCGGTGTCGTGTAGAAGATGGCGGTGGCCGGCGAGAGCACCTTGAGCTCGTCGCTGTCCTCGATCCGGATGGACTCCAGGTCGATCCCACCACGGGACTCGCCGGCCGACGCGTCGATCTCTCGAATCAGCGATTCGGAATCGGTTCGCGCCAGGAACTCCGGCAGGTAGCCCGTGTCGTATACGCCCCTGTTGAACACCTCATCGGCGAGCACCCGCTTGAGCAGCGGGATGTTGGTGCTGATGCCGCGCAGCGTGATACGACCGAGATAGTTGAGCAGCTTCTGCACCGCCGCGGGTCGGTCCGCGGCATGAACGATGACCTGGGCGACCATGCTGTCGTAGAACGGTGAGACGAACTTGCCTTCCGAGACCGTGGCGATCACCTCCACGCCGTCCTCTTCCGGAAACTCGCAGGCCGTGACCTGACCCGGATGAGGCCTGAACACCAGACGGCCCCGTGAGTCTTTCTGCACACGCTCCGCGTTGACCCGCGCCTCGATGGCGTAACCGTTCCCGACCGGCGTGAGATCCGCGATGGACTCGCCCGAGGCGATCCGGAACTGCTCAGCCACGATGTCGACACCCGATACCCATTCGGTGACCGGGTGCTCCACCTGCAGGCGGGTGTTCATCTCCATGAAGTAGACGGCCTCGTTGGCAACGTCGTGAATGAACTCCACCGTACCTGCACCGACGTATCCCACCTCATCGGCGATCGCCGCGGTGTAAGAGAACACGGACTCCCTGAGATCCGCGGGCAGCACCGTCGAGTCGGACTCCTCGAAGACTTTCTGCTTGTCACGCTGCACGCTGCAGTCCCGAAGCCCCAGCACCTTGGTGTTGCCGTGGGTGTCCCTGAGCACCTGCACCTCGATGTGACGCAGAGAAGTGACGTACTTTTCGAGATAGACGTCGCCGTTGCCGAAGGCGGCCCGCGCTTCCACGGTCACCCGGCGGAACAGCTCGTGGAAGTCGTCCGGACCTTCCACCACCTGAATACCCTTGCCGCCGCCACCGTGCACCGCCTTGATGAGCACCGGGTAACCGATGTCCTCGGCCACACGCGCCGCGCTGTCCACATCCGTGAGAATACCGTGGCTGCCCGGCACCACCGGCACCTTGAGTCTGAGCGCGGTGTTGATGGCATTGGATTTGTTGCCCATGGTCTCCATGCTGGAGACCGGCGGGCCGACGAAGTTGATGCCGTGGCTGCGGACCAGCTCCGCAAAACCCGAGTTCTCCGACAGGAAGCCGATACCCGGGTGCAGCGAGTCCACCCCTTCGAGCTCCGCCACCCGCAGCACGCTCATCGCGTTCAGGTAGCTTTCATCCGGGGTGTTGCCGCCAATGCACACCAGGTGGTCGCGGTCGCCGAGCATGTCCGCCGCTACCGACTCCATATCCGGATCCGACTGCACGAGCACGATCTGAATGCCTTGCCTGCGGGCGATGCGGATGAGCTTCACCGCCGTGCAACCGCGGGCGTGAATGAGTACCTTGCGCGTCGGCCGGATGAGGTCACGGTCCGTGTAACGGGGACGGTGCGCCACCACGACCGGACGTTCGAGGCTGAGCACACCCGCCACCACCCGCGAGACCACGTCCTCCACCGTTTCCTGAGGGACCGGGATGTCCGGATCGATTCCCCGCAGCAGTTCGTCCAGCTCCGGATGGAACGGGTGCTTCACCAGGCCCTGCATGGCCTTGGGATCCTGGGAGAGATAGTTCGAGAGTATGGAGTTGAGCGGCAGGTTCGACGGCACGACGATCTGTCCGGCGAACGGCATGGTGGTACCGCTGAAGTAGTAGGTCTGGGCCAGTGGATGGGTCACGAAGCTCGCCTGTGCACCGCCCGTGCAGTCACCGAACCCGAACATGATCACCGGCAGGTCGTGATCCCGCACGAAACGGGTGATGCGATCGTTGACCGCCGCCATGGAAAAGAGCGCGCCAGCCCCTTCCTTGGTCTGCATGCCGCCGGAGGAAATGAAGCAGATGACGGGCAGGTGCTGCTCGGCACACTCCACCAGCAGCTTGCAGAACTTCACGGCGCTCGCCATATCGAAGGAGCCGGCCTGGAAGTCCACGTTCGACACCAGAATGCCGGCCCGGATGGTGCGGCTGCCCACCCGGAAGTCGCCGATGCCGGCGGCGATGCCGCAGGGCTCCTGGCCGCGGGCCAGCGCCTGCTCGATGGACATCCGGAACCCCGGGAAACGTCGCGGATCGGAGCTCAGCAGGTCAGCGTAACGTTCCTCGAAGTTGCTGACGAACCGCTCGATGAACGCCGTGTACGAGGTCTTCTTCTGGTTCTTGACATCCCTGAGCACATTACTGATGCGCAGGTCCCGGTAGGCCATGTTCTGCCGGTTCCAGAAGTCCTTGCGCCGGCCGATGTTCTTCGGCGCGATGCGTCCCTGATAACGGCCGCCATCGCGCTCGGACTGGATGTAGGAGAGGAGCAGGTTTTCGAAGAGATAGGTGACCACCACGAACAGCGCGTCGGAGAGGTGGGGGAAGGCCACCTTCTTCCATTCCTCCACCGAGCGGAAGAATTCCGTGTTCTTCGGCAGCCGCTGAATTCTCAGGTACCACTGCGTCATCTGCTCACCGAGCTCCGTCCTGCGACGTTCTGCGGATTCCTTCGACGGTTCCTCTGACGCTCCGAGGACCAGCCCGTCGACGGCGAAACCGAGCGTCGTCTGGATCAGCTGCGCCAGCGAATTCTTGGACAGCGACTGCGAGGCCTGTGCTTCCTCGGCGATCTCGTCCAGGTTGGCGATGATCTGATCGTAGACGGAGTCGAACAGCAGCAGGTTTTCACACTCCCGGAGGAAGTCGCTGCGAAGCTCGTCTTCGACGAGCACGTCGAGCACGGTCATGTCGCTGAATGGCACGACCGGTCGTGTCGTCGCCGCCGGTTTCACCAGGCCGCTGAAGGTCTTTGCCAGGAGCTCGCGGTTCGTGCGCAGGGAATGCGTCTGCGATCCGTCCAGGCTCGTTCCGGTGATGGCCAGGTTCAGCTCGACGGTGAGCTGGGTGCGCAGGTACTGATCCGATTTCTCACGGTTTTCCTGCTCCTCCGAGAGCAGCTTGCGCCCTTCGTGGGAAAAGCTGCCGCGCAGCACGCTCCGCAGGCCGGACGCGCGAATGGCGCCCAGCAGCTCACGGGGATCGGCGATGTCGGTGATCTGCAGGATCTGCCGGATGTCCTCCGGCTGAGCGAGATAACCCTTGAGTGCCCGGAGGTTGCCGACCGCCTCGGTTTTCCAGCGGTTGTAGAGGAACACGCCGACCGACGAGAGCAGAACGGCCCGCGCCTCCTCGTAATTCTTCTTCGGCTCGCCGAACAGCAGCTGGGCGATGCGCCCCCGCTCGTCGTGGACAGCCTGCTTTTTTTCGTTGTAGTTCTTCCAGGCCCGGGAAAGCGCGTCGTCATAGACCACGCGGTCCGGGTCCTGCAGCCATTTCAGGAACGTCAGCCGCCGCTCGAGCTCGGCCCGCTTGTCGAGCTCCCCTTCCGGCAGCTCCTGGTTGGAAAGCCTGCCGTACTGGGACGTGTTGGTAGCCTTGATCCTCTGACGCACCTTGAGGTAGCGCAGGTACCGGAAGGCCACACCGAACACGTTCAGATATTCGGTGGGGTTGCGGGACACCTTCAGCGCCGCACTCGCCTGCATGCGTTTCAGGTTTTCAGAAGGATTGAGGAACCGCTGCAGGCTCTGTCGGTAGTGATCCAGAATGTAGGGATTCTTCGCAACGAATTCTTCGCAGGTCTCCTCCACTCGGGCGATTCCCGCGACGATGGCCTGGCGCAGGTTTGCCGGATCCGGATCGTTGGGCGAATAGTCGATGACCCCGTCGATGTTGCCCTGCTTGTAGAGCTCATAGGCGCCGAGCCCCACGTACTTGGCACACTCCTGCCAGGACAGGTTGAGGCGACGCGCAATGCTGGCCAGAGATTTCGGCTGGATGGTGCTGAATACGCTGTCCCTGAGCGCCAGGATCATGTTGCTGGCGGCGAGCGGAATGGCACCACCGGAGTAGCCGAGCCCGTAGACGATGCCGACATTGGGCACGTCCACGTTGCTTGCTTCCGCGATGAGCCGCGAGATGCTGTGCGCCTGGTTGTTGCGGTTCGCTTCTTCCTTGGCGTCGGCACCCGGAGTGTCCATGAGTGTGACGATGGGAACGGTGCGACGGGAAAACTGCCGCACCTTGTCTGCCGCTTTCAGATGGTGATGCGGCCCCCACTCACCGTTGCGGTAGGAGCGATCCTGGGCAATGAAACCGACCTCGCGGACGTCCGGGCCGAACTCCATCTCGAGGACGGCGGCATAGAACGCACCGTCCATCTCCTCCTCGACCACCCGGCCGAGCTCGCGGATGACCAGCGGCGCCGGGGTGCGCCCCGGATCCTCGGCGGCGGCGACCACGGCTTCGATATAGGAGTCCACGTCGAGCCTGGACAGATGTTCCGCACGCCTCAGAATCTCCCGCTTGCCCAGACAGCCGGGCAGCAGCTCGTCGCTGTCCGTGCGGGGAAAAAGGGAAAAGTCCTGGGCCAGACTCTCTGCAATCAGATAGAGCCTGTCCCCTTCTTGAAGCTGCTTATCCACGGGCGAGACAACGGGTAAAAATTGGCGGTACTCTAGCCACTTGCCCCTCCGATGGCAACGTGAAGCCAGCTCCAGACAATCTGCAATCTCATCGTAACTTATCGGAATCTAAGAGCTTTATTCCAAAGAGGAGTCCATGACCGTTGTCAACTGTGCCGTGCTGACCGTCTCCGACAGCCGTACCCGGAACGAGGATACGTCGGGGGATCTGCTCGCCTCGCTGATCGGTGACGACGGTCACCGCCTCGTCGACCGGAACCTGGTCCGGGATGACGTCTACCAGGTACGGGCCGTGGTATCCGCCTGGATCGCCGATCCCGACGTCCAGGTGATCGTCAGCACCGGCGGCACCGGCTTCACGGGCCGCGACAGCACACCGGAAGCGCTGACACCGCTCTTCGACAAGATCATCGACGGCTTCGGCGAGCTGTTTCGCCAGATCTCCTACGACGAAATCGGCGCCTCCACGATCCAGTCCCGCTGTGTCGGCGGGCTGGCGAACGGTACCCTGATCTTCGCCCTGCCCGGCTCGACCAACGCGGTGAGGACGGGTTGGGAGAAGATTCTTCGACCGCAGCTCGATATCCGCACCCGGCCCTGCAACTTCGTCGAGCTGCTGCCCCGCCTGCTCGAACGCTGAACCCGTGCGATCCGTCGCTGACACCCGTCGCACCTGCCGGGTAGAATGCCGCGTCACGATACCTGCCGAGGCACCGTCATGAGTGAGCCCGTATTCATCCTCAGTGCTGCCCGCACGCCCATCGGGTCATTTCAGGGCAGCCTCGCCAGCCGATCCGCGCCCCAGCTCGGCGCCCATGCCATCCGCGCTGCTCTGGACGCCTCGGGAACCGCGGACGACGGCGTCGACGAGGTCATCATGGGCAACGTCATCGGCGCCGGTCTCAAACAGGCCCCCGCGCGGCAGGCAATGCGCCTCGCCGGACTGCCGGACGCCTGTGGTGCGCTGACCGTCAATAAGGTCTGCGGCTCGGGCATGAAGGCCACCATGCTCGCCCACGATCTGATCCGTGCCGGCAGTGCGAACCGGGTGGTCGCCGGTGGCATGGAGAGCATGACCAACGCGCCGTATCTGCTCACACGCGCCCGCAGCGGCATGCGGATGGGCCACGGCCAGATGCTAGACGCCATGTTCACGGACGGCCTCGAAGATGCGGAGACCGGTGGCGCCATGGGCAGCTTTGCCCAGGCCACGGCAGACAGCTATCAGCTGACCCGCGAGGCGATGGACGACTACGCGATCCGCTCGCTCGACCGCGCCAGGTCCGCCATGGCCGCCGGTCACCTCGATGACGAGATCGCGCCGTATCGCGACAACGGTCTCGACGTCGCAGAGGATGAGCAACCGGGACGCGCGAAGGTGGAGAAGATCCCGACGCTGAGGCCTGCGTTCAAGGCCGACGGCACCATCACGGCGGCCAACTCGAGCTCGATTTCCGACGGCGCGTCGGCGCTGTTGCTGGCCGGAGAGAATGCCATCGGCAAGGCGGAGCCGCTCGCCCGCATCGTCGGTCACGCCACGTTCTCCCGCCATCCCTCGGAGTTCACCATCGCACCCGTGGGCGCCATCGGCTCACTGCTCGAGCGTCTCGGCTGGTCGGCGGACGATGTGGATCTCTTCGAGATCAACGAGGCCTTCGCCATGGTGACCATGATCGCCATCTCGGAGCTCAACCTCGATCCGGCACGCGTCAACATCTACGGTGGCGCATGTGCCCAGGGACACCCCATCGGCTCCACCGGCAGCCGGCTCATCGTTACCCTGGCCCATGCCATGGCTCGCAGGGGCAGCCGGCGCGGCATCGCCGCGCTGTGCATCGGCGGCGGTGAAGCCACGGCCGTGGCGTTGTCCAGAGAATGAAACGCCTGCCCGTCATCGTCGGCTTCGGCGGCATCAATCCCGCCGGTCGTGTCTCCTTTCACCACGCCTACCGGCGCCTGGTCATCGAAGCCCTGAACGAGGCAGACCGGGGGCGTACCTACGAGAGCCTGGCCACGCTCATGGGCCTCGAGGATTCCGGCGCGGCTGCCACCCGCAGCTTCATCGACAGCCACACGCTGATCCGTCGCATCGAGCTCTTCGACCCGGATCGGGTACCCGTCAACCGGGCTGCCCGCCTGCACGCAACGGAGCCGGACGAGCCTTTCAGCTTCGTGATGAGCAAGCGCTACCTGCCCGAACAGGTCCCCGGTGACTGGCGCGTCGAGGCCGTGAACGACTCCGAGGTGAGGGTGACCGTACCCGGCAGGCTGGACGTCTTCCTGCCGGATACCCGGACGTCGCGGGTCACCAGCGCGGGTCAGCTGCCAACGGGATTCGATCCCGGCGACCGTTACCAGTCCCGCAATCATCCTCGTGGCCTGCAGCTCACAGTGTTCGGCGCTTCCGACGCGGTCCGATCCACCGGTATCGACGTGCAGGTGCTTCGCGACGCGGTGCCACCGGATCAGGTCGCCGTCTACTCCGGTTCCGCCATGGGTCAGCTCGACAGCGAAGGCTACGGCGGCATGTTCCAGAACTCGCTGCTGGGCAAACGGCCGACGTCGAAGAACGTGCCCCTCGGCCTCAACGAGATGCCGGGCGATTTCATCAATGCCTACGTGCTCGGCTCCGCAGGCGGAGCGGCAGGCATCATCGGCGCCTGCGCCACCTTCCTCTACAACGTCCGGGCCGGCTGCAACGAGATCCAGAGCGGCCGCAAACGGGTGGTGCTGGTGGGCAATGCCGAAGCGCCGGTGGTTGCCGAGGTGATCGAAGGCTATCGGACCATGGGTGCGCTCATGGAGGACGAGCAGATCATGTCGCTCGATGGTACCAGCACACCCAACCATCGCCGGGCCTGCCGACCGTTCTCGAGCAATGGCGGCTTCACGGTCGCCGAGAGCGCCGTGTATGCCCTGCTGATGGACGACGAGCTGGCCCTGTCTCTCGGCGCGAGGATTCTCGGCTCCGTACCGGGTGTTTTCGTGAACGCCGATGGCTACAAGAAATCCATCCCGGGTCCGGGGATCGGCAACTACCTGACGGTCGGTAGGGCCATGGGGCTCGCGCGTTCGATCCTCGGCGAGGATGGCCTCCGGCATCGCACCCACATGCAGGCGCACGGCACCGGCACACCCCAGAACCGGGTCACCGAGTCCCATATCCTCGACGAACTCGCGCGCATTCACGGTATCCAGGGCTGGCCGGTGGGCGCCGTGAAGGCCTACGTCGGCCACTCCATGGCACCGGCGGGCGGCGATCAGCTGGCCGCCGTGCTCGGCACCTGGGCCCACGGCTGGCTGCCCGGCATCACGACCATCGACCACATCGCCGATGACGTGCACCACGCCCATCTCGACCTGCCCCTGCACCATCGGCAGCTGGATCCGGATCGGCTCGACGGCGCCTTCATCAACTCCAAGGGTTTCGGCGGCAACAACGCCACGGGTCTGTTTCTCTCACCGGAGCTGACGACCCGTATGCTCACCAAACGTTGGGGCAAGGCGCGAATGCTCGAGCACCAGCGCGCCCAGGAAGCGGTTGCCGAGCGGGCCGTCGACTACGACCGGCGCGCCGACGATCCGGACACCAAGGCGATCTACCAGTTCGGTGAGGGGGTCGTGGAAGGCGACGATCTCACCATCACGCCCACTGAAATCCGCATACCGGGTTTTGCACAGCCTGTAAGCCTGACACCGGACAATCCGTTCCCGGACATGTGCGACTGACACTGCCGACACTGCAGCGCGACTCAGTGCAGGGTATCGTCCCGATCGGCGAGCTCGGCCAGCCGGCGTCGGGCCAGCGTCTCGATTGCAGCCTCCGGGACGACCCCCTCACCTGACAGGATGCGTTCGAAAACTGCCCGGGCACCCTGAACGGATCCGAGTCTGAGCCAGTACTCACCCTGCTCGAAGGTGAGCCCCGCGTGGCCCGGCAGCACCCTGAGCTGACAGTCCACCACATCCAGCGCCCGGTGGTACTCGGCGCGGCCGACGTGAAAGTATTTCAGATTGTTGAACATCCGCAGCAGCACGTCGCGGGGACCCGCATCCACCAGGGCGGCGGCACGATCCGCGTCGTTCGGCAGGGTCGCCAGGCATTCGGATTCCGTGCGCGCCTCCAGCGCCAGAGGATCCACCAGGGTCTGTCCCACCCGAACGAGAAAATGGCCGGGAAAGTTGATGCCCCGTGCCTCGATACCCGCCGATCCGGCCAGCTCGGCAATGAGCACCGCCAGCGTGATCGGCAGCCCACGGCCGCTGTGGAGCAGCGCATCGATGCGGCTGCCCGCTACCACGTCGGAGGGTGGCTCGCCGCCGAAACCCACCTCCCGGAGAAACGTCCACGGCTCACCGGTTCCGCCGTACCTGGCCGCCAGCGTTGCGAGTCTGTCCCTGACGCCGGCTTCGTCGAGATCCTCGTCGATGCACACGTTTACCGCGAGTGCCGCATCCATGATCGTCGCCTGCGGATCGTCCAGCACACTGGACAGGCGGGCGATGGTGGTGTCACGCACGGTGAGGTGCCCCGCTCAGCTCAATGCTCGCGGGTCTTGGAGAACACGATGTCGGGCCAGCGTTCCTCCACCAGCGCAAGATTCGCCCGGTTGGGCGCAAGATAGGTGAGATAGCCGCCGCCGTCGACGGCCAACTGGTCCTCATGCTTACGTTTGAACTCCTCGAGCTTCTTCTTATCGTCACAGGACACCCAACGGGCCGTGTAGATGTTCGCATCCTCGTAGACACAGTCTGCACGATACTCGTCGTTCAACCGGTAGGCGACCAGATCGAACTGCAGCACCCCCACCGCACCGACGATCAGATCGTTGCGGGTGAGCGGCTTGAAGATCTGGCTGGCCCCTTCTTCAGCCAGCTGGTCCAGACCTTTTTCCAGCTGCTTGCCCTTGAGCGGATCGCGGACGCGGACCCGACGGAACAGCTCGGGCGCAAAGTTGGGTATGCCCTTGAACCGCAGCGCCTCTCCTTCGGTGAAGACGTCGCCGATCTGAATGGTGCCGTGGTTGTGCAGGCCGATGATGTCACCGGGAAACGCTTCCGTGGCCTGAACCCGGTCTCCAGCCATGAACGTCACGGCGTCACTGATCTTCACCGGTTTCTCGAGCCGAACGTGGCGCATGCGCATGCCGTGGGTGTAGGTACCCGAGCAGATCCGCAGAAAGGCGATCCGATCCCGGTGCTTGGGATCCATGTTCGCCTGGATCTTGAAGACGAAACCCGAGAACTTGTCCTCCGTAGGCAGCACGGTCCGCGTTTCCGTCTCTCTGGGTTGAGGCGGAGGCGCCGTGGCGACGAAGTCGTCCAGCAGTTCCCTGACCCCGAAGTTGCCGAGCGCGGTGCCGAAATAGACGGGCGTCAGCGTCGCCCCCAGAAAGTCGTCCCTGTCGAACCCGTGACTTGCACCCCTGACGAGCTCGATCTCCTGCAGCAATCCGTCATAGTCGTCGGCGAGGTAGGACCGCGCCGCGTCGGTCTCCAGCCCTTCGATCACGGCATAGGGATGGATGTGATGGCCGTGTCCCTGCGCGTAACAGACGATACGGTCGCGAACCAGGTCGTAGACGCCACGGAAGTGCCTGCCCATGCCGATGGGCCAGTTCATGGGCGCACACTGTATCTGCAGGATGTCCTCGATCTCATCGAGCAGCTCGATGGGGTCGCGGATCTCACGGTCGAGCTTGTTGATGAAGGTCAGGATCGGCGTGTCGCGCAGCCGGCAGACCTCCATCAGCTTGATGGTACGCGGCTCCACGCCGCGCGCTCCGTCGATGACCATCAGCGCCGAATCCACGGCGGTCAGCGTCCGGTACGTGTCCTCGGAAAAATCCTCGTGTCCCGGCGTGTCGAGCAGATTCACCACCGCGCCGCCGTACGGAAACTGCATCACCGACGTGGTCACCGAGATACCCCGCTCCTGCTCCATGGCCATCCAGTCCGACGTCGCGTGACGGTCGGACTTCCGGGCCTTGACCGTGCCCGCGAGCTGAATGGCGTTGCCGAACAGCAGCAGCTTCTCGGTCATGGTGGTCTTGCCCGCATCCGGGTGGGAGATGATGGCGAAGGTGCGGCGGGTGTTGACCTCCCGTGCGAACGCCGCCGGGCTCAGCGTCATGAAAACCTCTCGTGCTGAGAAAAGCGCGCGATTATACCCATCACCGGCGATCGAAGAAGGCTTCCAGATCCAGCACCAGGACCCGGGCATCCTCGTGGCCGAACTGGGCCGGATAGTAGTCCTTGCGCACACCCACCTCGATGAATCCGATGGACTCGTACAGCCGTGCGGCCACGTGATTGGAGGGTCTGACCTCGAGGAACAGAGCATCCGCGCCCGCTTCCCGGGCTTTCTCCATGGCGTACATGACGAGCGTGCGGCCGAGCCCCCGGCCCTGCTCGCTGGCACGGATACAGACGTTCAGCAGGTGGGCCTCCCCCGCACCCACGGTGACGATGGCGTGGCCGACGACCTCGCCGTTCTGTTCCAGCACCCAGCACTGGTTACCCGCCTTCAGGCAGTCCTTGAAAACACCCCGGGTCCACGGAAAGTCGTAGCCCGTGAACTCGTTGGCGAGCACCGCGTCGAGATCGTCCGCGAACATGGGTCGGATGCTGATCACGATCGGCGGGAAGCCAGATCCTGCCAGAGCGCCCGCTTCAGACTGCCATCGGTCATCAGCGCATCGAACGACGGCAGCACGAGACAGTGCTCGGGCAGCGCAGCTGCTGACAGCCGGTCGGCTACCTCCCTGCCCACCATGACCAGCGCCCCGGCGTTGTCGGCGAGCTGTTTGTTGACGAAAGCACCCAGCGCCCGCGCGATCGCATCGCTCGAAGGGGCGATGCCCGGTTGCGGCCACTCGAAGACCAGCTGGTGCATCTCACCGCCCCAGACCCCTGTCACCGCCGCCAGCAGGTCAGCCGCGAAACGCCTGGCAGAGCGCACGTCCCCCGATTCGACGAGCAGCACCGCGCCGGGGTTGCTGAGGCAGAGCACATTGAATGGCGCAATCTCGGGCTGCTGAACAGCCGCGTTCTGTCGCGCAATCGCATGCCGCTGCACGGCCGGGTTTTCGGTTGGTGGCGATGCCTCACGCGCGACGGCCGCCGCGCGCGATGCCTGCCTGGATCGAGCGGGGGTCGGCGCCGCCTGCGCGGCGGAACCCGTTTCGTCGCCCATCCGGCGCGCTCGCCAGACGTCGATACCCATTTCCTTCAGCAGCAGTCCGGCGCGCGTTTCGAGGTCACTGATCATGGCGTTCATTGTACACTTAGCGCCCTTTTTTCATTGACGCGTGCCGATGAAGTACCTCACCGACGACCTGCGCATTACCGGTATGGAGGAGGTGGTGGCGCCCAACGAGCTGATCCGGGAAATCCCGATCAGCGACCAGGTGTCCGAGCTGGTTTTCTCCAACCGGCAGACCGTAAGCCGCATTCTGCGCGGCGAGGATCCGCGGCTGCTGGTGATCATAGGTCCCTGCTCCATCCATGATCCTGCCGCCGCCCTCGAGTACGCCGAACGTCTCGCTGTCGCTGCCCGTGCGCACAACGAGCATCTCCACGTGATCATGCGCGTCTACTTCGAGAAACCGCGTACCACCGTGGGCTGGAAGGGGCTCATCAACGATCCCCATCTGAATGATTCGTTCGACATCAATCAGGGTCTGCGCATCGCCCGCGGTCTGCTCCGCGACATCGCATTGCGCGGGCTGGGTACTGGCACGGAATACCTCGATCCCATCACGCCCCAGTATCTGGGTGACCTGGTTTCCTGGGGCGCGATCGGCGCTCGAACCACGGAGTCCCAGGTCCACCGACAGCTCGCCTCCGGACTGTCCTGTCCCATCGGCTTCAAGAACAGCACCGACGGCTCTATTCAGGTGGCCGTGGACGCCATCAAGAGTGCGGCACACCCGCACATCTTCCTGTCCGTCACCAAGTACGGCCACTCGGCGATCTTCTCCACGTCCGGCAACGAGGATTGCCATGTCATTCTGCGCGGTGGTGGCGGCAAGCCCAATTACGACAATCCGTCCGTGCACTACGCCGCCAGGCTCCTCGAGCAGGCCGGTCTCAACAATCGCGTCATGATCGACATGAGCCACGCCAACAGCGAGAAGGATCACAGGAAACAGCTCAAGGTCTGCGAGGACATCTGCCAGCAGCTCGGCGAAGGCGAACCGCGCATCTTCGGCGTGATGATCGAGAGCAACCTGGTGGAAGGCAATCAGAAGATGGCGCGGCCCGAGGCGCTGAACTACGGTCAGAGCATCACGGATGCCTGTCTCGGCTGGGAGGACAGCGAACGCTGCCTCGCCTCGCTGTCGCAGGCGAGCGCGACCCGGATGACGTCATTGCAGAGCGTCTGAGACACGCGCATCAGACTGCGCGGCGGAGCGGCCAGCGGTCGGCGAGCAGCCGTTCCATCAGCAGCATCGCCGCGATCACCAGATACAGAAGCGGCTCCGCGTAGCCGTCCTTCGTCAGCCAGAACTCATGCAGCAGCACGAGCCCCATGGCCACGTAGACGAGCCGATGCAGCTTCAGCCATCGCCGACCCAGGCGACGGCGCCAGCCCTTGGTCGAGGTGACGGCCAGCGGAACGAGCAGGACCAGGGCGCTGAATCCCACCACGATGTAGGGCCGCTCCGTCAGATCGGATACGACGACACCCGGATCCCATCCGGCCAGCAGCCAGAGATAGGCCAGGAAATGGGCGCATGCGTAACAGAATGCCGCCAGGCCGATCATGCGGCGGAAGCGCATCACCCTGGGCAGGTGGAGACGGCGACGCACCGTTGAGACGGCGAGCGTCGCCAGCAGCAGACGGATCGCCCAGCTGCCGAGTTCCCGCACGACGGCCGTGGCTGGATCCGCACCCAGCCGGCTGCCAGGCACCGCAATCTCGCCGGCGATGTCGTAGGCGAGCAACGCGAACGGCGTGGCCAGCGCAACGAACAGCAGCGACTTCTGGGTTCGATCAGTAATAACGGGCGAGATCCATGCTCGTGTAAAGCTGCGCGACCTCTGCTGCATAGCCGTTGAACGGTTGCGTTGCACGCCAGTTGGGTTCGGCGAGCGTGCTAGGCAGGCGACGCTCCCGCGCCTGGCTCCAGCGGGGGTGGGAAACATCCGGATTGACGTTGGCGTAGAACCCGTACTCTCCCGGCGCGATCCGGTGCCAGGTGTTGACCGGCTGGGATCGTGAGAACCGGATACCGACGATGGACTTGATGCTCTTGAAACCATACTTCCACGGCACGACCAGACGCCAGGGCGCGCCATTCTGGTTAGGCAATGCTTTGCCATAGACGCCAGTCGCCATGAGGGTGAGCGGATGCATGGCTTCGTCCATACGCAGCCCTTCCACATAGGGCCAGTCGATGCTGGAGAAGATCGCCTTCTGCCCTGGCATCTCAGCAGGTCGGTAGAGCGTCGTGAACTCCACGAACTTCGCCTGGGAGGTGGGCTTGAACCTGGTCAGCACCTGCGACAGCGGGATGCCGAGCCAGGGTACCACCATGGACCAGGCTTCCACGCAGCGGAACCGGTAGATGCGCTCTTCCGGCGTGAACCCGCGGACAACGTCCTCGAAGTCGAACTCGCCGGTGTTCTCCGCCTCGCCGCTGATCCTGACCTTCCAGGGTGAGGTCGTCAGCCGGTGCGCGTAGCGCGCCGGGTCTCCCTTGTTGGTACCGAACTCATAGAAGTTGTTGAAGCCGGTGACGATGGATTCGGGCGTGAGTGGCTCTTCGACCACAGGTGCCTCGTCGGCACGACCTGATACCGGCAGCAGGCTCCCTGCCGCACCGAGACCCAGCGCTCTGATCACCGAACGCCGGTTGAGAAACGTCTGCTCGGACGTGATCTCGGATGGGGGAATGTCGGCAGGGTTTCTGATCAGCACTGTGCTTCTCCTCGTCTCCTGCAGGGATAGGACCCGCGCCGGGACCGGGAGTTCACTCTAAGGAATGTCAGACAGTGTCGTCGTTCACAGCGCTGACTTCGGCATCTGCCGCCTGCCGGTTGCGGCGACGGCGACGGCGCCAGAAGTGCTGGATGGGACCGGAACCGGCGTATATCAGCGCCACCAGCAGCAGTACCCGCGGCGGATCGGCGAACAGCACCGCGAAGACGAGCACCACGGCCACCAGCGTAATGAACGGAACACGCCCCTTCAGCTCCAGCACTTTCGGAGAGAAGTAGATGAAGTTGGACACCATGAGCAGACCCACACCGACCACGATCAGCGCCATCAGCACCGCCGATGCCTGGGAAGGCTCGCCCAGATCTGAATCCGCCCAGGCCCAGACCAGGCACGCAATGATGGCCGCGGCCGCCGGGCTCGCCAGGCCGGTGAAGGTCTTGTTGTCTCCCTTGGTGTTGAAGCGGGCGAGGCGGAGGGCAGCGCAGGCCATGTACACGAAGGTGGCGACCCAACCCGCCTGGCCAAGGGTATCCAGCCCCCACGAAAAAGCCACCAGTGCTGGTCCCACGCCGAAGGCCACCATGTCCGACAGGGAGTCGTATTCCGCGCCGAACCGGCTCTCCGTCTTGGTCCAGCGCGCAACACGGCCGTCCGCGGTATCGAGCAGCGCCGCGACGATGATCGCCAGCGCCGCGGCCACGAAGTCGCCGTTCATGCCCGCGACGATGGCGAAGAAACCGGCAAACAGCGCACCGGTCGTGATGAGATTCGGCAGCAGGTAGATGCCGCGGCGCCGGGATTTGACCTCACCCGTTTCTGTCAGCTCGTCCGCGTCGGCGCCTTCCGATTCCAGCGCGTCTATCGGATCGTCCCCGCCTCGACCGAGCACCGCTTTCAATCTGGGATCTTCGCTCACCCCACCACCCGATGTTGCACCGGTGGTGTCAGTTCTTGTCTCTGTCCACCAGCCGGTTCGCCTGTATCCAGGGCATCATAGCACGCAGCCGTTCACCCACCGTCTCGATCTCCTGCGCCTGGCTGATGCGCCGCATGGCCTTGATGGTCGGTGCGCCCGCCTGGTACTCGGAGACGAACTCCTTCGCGAAACGGCCGGTCTGAATCTCCTCGAGAATGCGCTTCATCTCGGCCTTGGTCGCGTCGTTGACGACCCGCGGTCCCCTCGTCAGACCACCGTACTCCGCGGTATTGGACACCGTGTACCACATGTTCGTGATGCCACCTTCGTAGAAAAAGTCAACGATCAGCTTGAGCTCGTGCAGACACTCGAAGTACGCCATCTCGGGTGCGTAACCTGCTTCCACCAGAGTCTCGAAGCCTGCCTGGACCAGCGCCGCGGCGCCGCCGCAGAGCACGGCCTGCTCGCCGAACAGATCGGTCTCGGTTTCCTCACGGAAGCTCGTCTCGATGATGCCCGCCCGGCCACCACCATTGGCGGAGGCGTAGGACAGCGCCGTGTTCTTCGCCTGGCCGGACGCGTCCTGGAACACCGCAATCAGGCTCGGCACACCGCCACCGGCCACATAGGTGGAGCGTACTGTATGACCCGGTCCTTTCGGCGCGATCATGATCACGTCCAGATCTGCGCGGGGCTCGATCAGCCCGAAGTGAATGTTGAAGCCGTGAGCGAAGCACAGGGTCGCGCCTTCCTTGACGTTGGGCAGAATCTGATCGCGGTAGAGCGCCTGCTGTTGCTCGTCAGGCCTCAGGATCATGATCAGGCCCGCGTCCTTCAC
>QJYB01000099.1 GCA_003247835.1 Gammaproteobacteria bacterium
GGCCGTCCATCCGGCGCGGTCATGAAGGGGTTCCCGGCCATGGACCGCGAACGGCTGCGCCTTGCCGGCAAGGTGCTGCTCGGTTGCTCGGCAGTGATGCTCCTAGCCCTCGCGGGCTATCTCTACTACCTGAACCGGCTCATCACCGACACCTTCGAAGGCCGACGCTGGTCGGTTCCGGCCCAGGTCTATGCGCAGCCCGTCGAGCTCTTCGCCGGCGCGGAGCTCACCCTCGCCGACGTAACCGACGAGCTCACTCGCCTCGGCTACACGGTGAACGTAAATCTGTCCTCGCCGGGCACCTATGCCCGCCGCGATCGGTCCCTGGACATTCACCTCCGGGCCTTCGATTTTCCGGAGACCCACCGTCAGAGCCAGCGTATCCGGCTCGATTTCGACGGCCGTGGCGTCATCGGGGTCAGCGACTCGAGCGGCCGACCGGTGCCGCTGATCCGCCTCGATCCGCTCAACATCGGCAACTTCTTCCCGACCCATGGCGAGGATCGGCTGGTGCTGCAGCCCGAGCAGATTCCTGCGCTGCTGACCGGGGCGCTGATCGCCGTGGAGGATTCGAACTTCGAGCATCACCTCGGTTTCGACCCCTGGGGCATCGCCCGCGCAGCCTGGGTCAATCTCACCTCCGGTGAGATCCGCCAGGGAGGCAGTACGCTCACCCAGCAGCTGGTCAAGAGTTACTACCTGAGTAACCGGCAGACGCTCGAGCGCAAATTCCAGGAGCTCTTCATGTCCATCATGCTGGAGATGAAGTTCGACAAGGATGAGCTGCTCAATGCCTACGTGAACGAGATCTATCTCGGCCAGGATGGCGAACGCGCCGTGCACGGCTTCGGTCTCGGTGCGCAGTTCTATTTCAACAGGCCCCTCTCCGAGCTCTCGGTACCCGAGCTCGCCACGCTGGTGGCGATCATCCGCGGACCGTCGTACTACAACCCTTACCGGCACACCGAGCGCGCCCACAATCGCCGCGATCTGGTGCTGGCCAAGATGCGCGAAGCGGGTCTCATCGATCAGGACACCTTGGAGCGGAGTCTCGCCGCACCGTTCGAGGTGGTTCAGGGAGCGCGGAGCGGCGGCGCCTACTATCCGGCATTCATGGATCTGGTACGGGCCTCGTTGGCCGACACCTACGACGAGGTCGATCTCACCGGCGCAGGTCTCAAGGTGTTCACCACCCTGTCACCACGCACGCAGGATGCGGTGGAAGCGTCGCTCACCGCCACGCTGACGCGGCTGGAAACGCAGAAGATGCTGCCGGAAGGCGAGCTGCAGGGAGCCGTGGTGGTCGCAGACAGTCAGACCGGCGAGGTCGAGGCCGTGTCCGGCGGGCGTGCCGCCGGCGTGGACGGCTTCAACAGGGCCCTCAATGCACGGCGACCCATCGGCTCGCTGATCAAGCCGGTCATCTATCTGGCGGCACTGGAACGGGGTTACAACCTGGGCAGCACCCTGCAGGACGTGCCCGTCTCACTGGATCAGCGGGGTTCGGACACCTGGATGCCGAAGAATTTCGACGGCGAGATCCACGGCCCGGTCCCGCTGGTGCGCGCCATCGGCGACTCCCTCAATTTGGCCACGGTCAACCTGGGGCTTTCCCTCGGCGTGGATCAGGTGGCGGACCGGCTGACCCGGCTGACCGGTGTGGCGCCGGAACATGCCTACCCCTCGCTGCTGCTCGGCGCCGAACCTCGTTCCCCCATGGAAGTGCTGTCGCTGTACGGCACCTTCGCGAGCGGCGGCTTCTACATGAAGCCCAAGTCCGTCGTCGTGGTGCTCGATGAACAGGGCGAACCGCTGACGAGACAGCACTTCTCGCTCGAGCAGCGCATCGATCCCGGGATCGCCCGCGACCTGGTCAGAGCCCTCGAGGTGGTGATGGAACGGGGTACCGGTCACACCTCCCGCTTCGCGCGTCTCGGCACGGCCGGCAAGACGGGCACCTCCGACGACTACCGGGATTCCTGGTTCGCCGGCTTCGACGGCGCGCGGCTGGCCGTGGTCTGGGTAGGCTATGACGACAACCGACCCACCGCCATGACCGGCGCCGGTGGCGCGATGCAGGTCTGGGATTCCGTTTTCGCGCGACTCGGCGTGCAGCCGCTGCCGGCACCGTCCCCGGACTGGGAGACCATCGAGTACGAGACCGGACTCTTCGCCAATTCAGGTTGCGCGGAGGTGGTCAGCGTGCCCATGCCGGCAGACGCCGACAACGAAGCCAAGGCCGGCTGCGGCATAGACTTCAAGCGGGTGGCGAACCGGCTCGGCCGCAGGTTCCGGGAGTGGCTGAACTGATGCGCCTGACACCCTGCACCGGCGGCGTGCTGCTGGCCGCGCTGCTGGCAGCCACGCTCCTCGGCGGCTGCGCCACCACACCCGTCGCCGGGGAAGGCGCGCCACCGGGGTCGACTGGCGCGCCGGGCGCGACCGGCGCCTCTAGTTCTTCGACGTCGTCAGGACCAGGCGAATCCGCAGCACCGCAACGCCCTTCCACGGACAACGCGACGCTGGCCCTTCTGCAGCAGAGCGACCGGGCCGTGGAGAGCGGCTCGCTGGATGAAGCCCTCTCCTACGTGGAACGGGCCGTGCGCATCGAGCCACGTCGGGCCGATCTATGGACGCGTCTTGCATCCCTGGAGCTCTCGGCGGGCAATCCCACCACGGCCATTCAGTACGCCCAGAAGGCCCTGTCACTGGCTTCGGATCGGATCGACTGGCAGCGCGATGCCTGGCTGGTGATTGCCGATGCCAGGGAGGCGCTCGGAGAGACCGCCGAGGCCGCCGCCATCCGCCGTCGCTGGCAGACGGCGCGGGGCTGAGCGATTTCTCACCGTACAACCGGCTGGCGAAGCTCCTGCAGCGACACTGCCGCATAGATCCGGGTATTTCGAAGGCTGCCATCCGCCACCCGCAACTCGTTCCTGAGCAGGCCTTCCCGGGTGAAGCCCAGTCGTTCCGCCACCCGCCAGCTCCCCACGTTGCGGTCATCCATCCTGACCTCCACCCGGCAGGCGTCGAGCGTTTCGAACGCGAAACGGCTGAGCGCCCAGGTGGCCTCGGTCGCATACCCCAGGCCGACCCGATCCGTGCGGCACCAGTAACCGATCTCGAAACTGGGAACGGACCAGTCCAGCCTTGGATAGCCGCTCGCGCCGACGATCTGACCGCTGACTTTTTCGATCATCAGCACGTTGAGCGCCGTTCCAGCCTGCCACACCGCTCTGGATTCCTGACAGAAGGCGCGGGTCTGATTCAGCGTCTGGGGATTCACCGCCCAGTCCATCCACAGTGCGAGCTCCTTCTGGGAAGCGGTAATGGCCCTGTTCAGCATCTGTGCGTCCGTGATCGTCGGCAGCCTGAGCACCAGCCGGTCCGTCTCGATCCGTTCCGGCAGCCGTGACATCAGCCCGGCTCCGGTGCCAGCAGCTCGATCCAGTGGCGCACCGGAACCTTTGTCAGCGCACCCAGGTGCACCTGACATCCCACATTGGCTGTAACGATGAGCTCCGGTTCGCCGTTCGTGAGCGCCGCCACCTTGTTTTCGCCCAGGCGCTCGGCCAGCTCGGGCTGCAGAACGGCGTAGGAACCGGCGGAACCGCAGCACAGATGCCCGTCCGCCACCGGAACCAGGGAATACCCCGCTTGTTCAAGGAGCTTTGCCGGTAGATCGCCCCGTCGCTGGCCGTGCTGCAGCGTGCACGGTACGTGCACGGCAATACGCTCGACGGGTAGAGCCCGGCGCCAGCGCGCGTCGAGCGAAGCGAGCAGCTCGCCGACGTCCATCACCTTGTCAGCAAATGCCGCAGCCTGTGCCGCGCTTTCCCGTTCGTCGGCCAGCAGCCGGCCGTAGTCCTTCAGGGTGACGCCGCAGCCACTGGCCGTGGAAATCACGGCGTCCACCTCTTCGAGGTGTGCAGACAGGCTGTCCAGCACGGATGCCATGGCTGTCCTCGCCTGGCTCGCAGCGCCCAGGTGCAGGGCCAGGGCACCACAACAGCCAGCCTCCGGCACACGCAGCGTCCTGATACCGAGTGCGGCAAGCAGCTCAACCAGCGAATCGTTGACCTCCGGCGTGCTGAGCCGCTGCGCGCAGCCGTCCAGGAGCAGCACTATCCGCACCGGGTTTGCCACTTCCTCCGGCGGCGGGCGGCGCACGGGTCTCGCCGGCAGCTGTTTGCGCAGCCGTCGGGGCAGGAACGGCCCCGCCAGCCGACCCAGTGCCGCCCACCGGGCAAAGACGCGCGGATACGGCACCACGGAGAGCAGCCAGCGTCGCTGCAGCCGTTCGATCAATCCCCGGGGTTGCCGCGCTTCCTGATAGTTCCGTCCGATCTCGACGAGCTCTCCGTATGCCACGCCGCTCGGGCAGGTGGTTTCACAGGACCTGCAGGTGAGACAACGGTCCAGATGCTGTACCGCCACCGGGTCCACCCGCTCCTGCTCGAGCATGTCCTTGATCAGGTAGATGCGTCCCCTGGGGCCGTCCAGCTCGTCGCCCAGCAGCTGGTAGGTCGGGCAGGTGGCATTGCAGAAACCACAGTGCACGCAGCTGCGCAGGATGGCTTCCGCCCGTCGACCTTCACCGGTTGCCGTGAACGCCTCAGGCAGCGACGTCTGCATCGGTGAGCTCCGCATTGAAAAGACTGTCTGGATCGAAGGCCTGCTTCAGCCGATGCTGGTATTCCGCGACGGCGCGGTTTCCCCCCGCGTCCCGGCACCGGTCACGGGCGTAGCCCGGCCCGAACCGACGGTAGCCTGCCGGCACCTGGTCCGGGCTGCGCTGCGTCCAGCGGCGAGCTCCATTCCAGTCGATGAGCTCGTCGGTATCGAGCAGTGCCGCGGCAGGCGGTACGTACCGGCAGGCCACCCCGATCGACCGGAAGAAGGGCAGGGTCTGATCACGGAGCGCCGTCCAGAATCCGTCGTCAGCGGACTGCTCGCCGCCCACGTGCCTGGCGGCCCGCACAACAGCCGGTTCCGCACCGGAGAGCCGGACGTGCAGCTGACCGTCGAGCCAGCAGGCCGCCGTAATGGGGACGGGCAGCGCCGACATACGGATCATCCACTGATGAGCGGCTTCGCGGTCGAGTGCCAGTACGCAGCTCCTTTCCGTCTGCGGCACCGGAATCACCTTTAGACTCACCCTGAGCAGCACGCCGAAGATGCCGAAGGCACCGGACTGCAGACGTGAGACGTCGAATCCGGCTACGTTCTTCATCACCTGGCCGCCGAAAACCAGGCGCTCGCCGTAGCCGTTGATCATTTCCACGCCCAGCACCGAGTCCCGGACGGAGCCGCGCCACGGACGTCCAGGACCGGGCAGGCCTGCCGCCACCGCACCGCCGACCGTTCCCAGACCCTGGAACTCGGGCGGCTCGAAGGCGAGCATCTGACCCTCGCGGCCGAGCACCTGACGGAGCGTTCTGAGCGGCGTGCCGGAACGCACGGTCACCACCAGTTCGTCCTTCCGGTAGTCCTCGATCCCCGTGTGTTCTTCTGTCGACAGGATGCGATCCCCGGGGTCCGTATCCGCACGAGTGAGGAACCGCTTGCTGCCGCTACCCATGATGAGCACGCGCTGACCCGCCGTCCGTGCGTTCTGAACAGCTTCCGTCAGTGCGTCGCTGCGATCCGTCACGGTCAGAACCGTTCCAGGTTCGGAAAGGGCAGGCGACCGCCGTGGACATGCATGCCGCCGACCTCCGCGCAACGGGTCAGGGTCGGGATGGCCTTACCCGGATTCAGCAGGCCGCGCGGATCGAACGCCGCCTTCAGACGGAAGAACTGGTTCAGCTCTGCCTCACTGAACTGTCCGCACATGGGCCCGAGCTTCTCCACACCTACCCCATGCTCACCGGTGACCGTGCCACCCACCGCCACACACAGATCGAGGATCTCGGCACCGAAGGCTTCGGCCTGCTCGAGCTCACCGGGTCGGTTTGCATCATAGAGGATGAGCGGATGCAGGTTGCCGTCCCCCGCATGGAAGACGTTGGCCACCGCCAGTCCGTACCGTTCGGAAAGCACGGACACCCTGGCCAGCACCTCGGCAAGTCGTGCCCTCGGGATCGTACCGTCCATGCAGTAGTAGTCCGGAGCCAGGCGACCGACCGCAGGAAACGCCGCCTTCCGTCCGAGCCACAGCCGCGCCTGTTCTTCGGTGGTCTCGGCGGTCTGCACCGCGCTGGCGCCGAAGTCTCTGAAAACCCGCTCGACCAGCCGGGCGTCGGCCGCCACCTCCTCCGCCACGCCGTCGAGCTCGCAGAGCAGCACGGCTTCCGCATCCGAAGGGTATCCCGCGTGCACGAAGGCTTCCGCAGCCTGCACGGCGAGTCGGTCCATCATCTCCAGTCCCGCCGGAACCAGTCCGGAGCGGATGATGGCGGCCACCGCGTCGGCGGCGCCCGCTACCGCAGGAAATGCTCCGAGCAGCACCCGGCGCTCCGGCGGAACGGGCAGCAGCCGTACCCAGACTTCCGTCACCACGCCGAGCAGGCCTTCCGAGCCGCAGTACAGGGCGAGCAGATCCAGACACTCGGGGTCGTTACCGGGCCCGCCGATCTCCAGTCGGTCACCGGCGAAGGTGAGTACGGTGAGACCCAGTATGTTGTGCACCGTCAGGCCGTACTTCAGGCAGTGCACGCCGCCCGAGTTCTCCGCAACGTTTCCGCCGATGGAGCAGGCGATCTGCGAAGAAGGATCCGGAGCGTAGTAGAGCCCGTGCTCCGCCACGGCTTCGCTGATCGCCAGGTTGCGTACCCCCGGCTGAACCCGGGCGGCACGGTTCGACAGATCGATCTCGAGGATCCGGTCGAGCTTCGACAGGCCCAGCAGCACGCCGTCCGCAAGTGGCCGCGCGCCGCCTGAGAGTCCCGTTCCGGCACCTCGCGGCACCACGGCAATACCCTCCTCCCGGCAGATCTGAATCACACCGGCAAGCATTGCTTCCGTTTCCGGCAGGGCGACGACCCAGGGCCGTTCACGGATCGCCGTCAGGCCATCGGTCTCATAGGGTTTCAGGGCGGCCGGCCGGGTCAGCAGGCAGTGCTCCGGAAGCAGGGACTGCAGCCGCTTCAGCGCCCGCTTGCGCGTCCGCGCTGCACCTCGCTCCTCGAGGTCCGGCTGTCCTGTCCCTGGCTGCTGTCTCGGCTCGCTCATGGAGCGCACCCTACACGGAAACCCGACGGGCAAACAACGCAGCCAGCCTCTGAAGTCCCACCACGGCAAATCCGCTACAGTACGCACCGGACCGACAACCGGACACATGAATGGAGTCTCTGGTCATCCGTCAGCCCGACGACTGGCACGTACACCTTCGGGACGGTGCCATGCTGGCCCTAGCTGCGGATCTCACCGCCCGTCAGTTCGGGCGCGCCATCATCATGCCCAACCTGGTCCCACCGGTGACCACCGTGGCCGCGGCTGCCGCCTATCGGGACCGGATCCTGGCGGCGCTGCCGGCCGGGCGGACCTTCACCCCACTCATGACGGCCTACCTCACGGATACCATCGATCCGGACGAGATCGCCGCTGGACACCGTGATGGCGTGTTCACCGCCTGCAAGCTCTACCCGGCGGGCGCCACCACCAACTCCGCCGCCGGTGTGACGGACATACGCAACATCGATCGGGTGCTCGAGCGCATGCAGCAGATCGGCATGCCGCTGCTCGTGCACGGTGAGGTCGTTTCACCGGAAGTGGACGTCTTCGACCGGGAGGCCGTATTCATCGAGACGGTGCTCGCCCCGCTGCTCGAGCGCTTTCCCGAGCTCAAGGTGGTGCTAGAGCACATCACCACGGAAGACGCGGTGCGTTTCGTGGAAACTGGAGGCCCCAATCTGGCCGCCACCCTTACGGCGCATCATCTGCACATCGATCGCAACGCACTCTTCAGCGGCGGCCTTCGGCCACATGCCTACTGCCTGCCCGTGGCCAAGCGCCGCCACCACAAGAACGCGCTGCGCAAGGCGGCGGTCTCCGGCAATCCGAAGTTCTTCCTGGGTACGGATTCCGCGCCCCATCCCCGCTCGGACAAGGAGAGCGACTGCGGCTGCGCCGGCATCTTCACCGCACCGGTGGCGCTGGAAAGCTACGTGCAGGTCTTCGAGGCCGAAGGTGCGCTGGAGCGTTTCGAGGCCTTCGCCTCGGAGTTCGGACCCGCGTTCTACGGGTTGCCCCTCAACGATGGCCGGGTTGTGCTGCGCAGAGAAAACCTGCAGGTGCCGCAGGAGGTCTCCCGGGACGGTCAGCACGTTGTCCCGTTTCATGCCGGCGAAACGCTGTCATGGCGGTTTGAGGGTGCAGTCGAATGACGTCCCGGGTCAGTCGAGATACTGCTCGGCCAGGCCGCCCAGGGTCTCGAAGAACTCCCGTTTCACCTCTTCGATGATCTCTCGAACCGGTCGAACGGAGTCGATACGTCCCGCCACCTGGCCGCTGAGCGCAATGCTCGCCTCCATGTCACCGCCGAAGTAGAGGTCCAGCGCCCGGCCGAACTCGGCCATGGCGTTGGTCTGGGTGTCGAACTCGAGCCGGGTGGTTTTCTCGGTGCGCAGCGCCCGGAGCGCCGGTGACTGGTGCCGGTTGAGAAATACGGTATCGGTTTCCTTCGCCGCGATGATGGCATCCTTCCAGTTCTGGTGAACCGGAGATTCCGCCGCGGATACCATGCGCGTGCCCATCTGCACACCCTCGGCACCCAGCGCAAAAGCGGCTGCCATGGATCGCCCGTCGACGAAGCCACCGGCGGCGATGATGGGTACATCCACCTTCGAACGCACGAGCGGCAGCAGCACCATGGTGGACACGTCGCGTGGATTCTTGAAGCCGCCCCCTTCACCACCTTCCACGACAAGACCGTCCACGCCGCACTCTACCGCCTTGAGCGCTGCGGACAGGCTCGGCACCACGTGGAAGACGGTCAGACCGGCCGACTTCAGCTGCTCGGTATACCGTTCCGGATTGCCCGCCGACGTGGTGACGAACTTCACACCCTGGTCGATGACGAAGCTGACGATTTCCGGATCGCGGACGAAGGCCTGAGCGATGTTCACGCCGAACGGTTTGTCGGTGAGCGTGCGCATCTTCCTGATCTCCTCCCGGATCGCGTCGAGCTCGCCGGAGGACGTTTCTATGATGCCGAGGCCGCCGGCGTTGGAGACGGCCGAGGCAAGCTGCGAGCGGGCAATCCAGCCCATGGGTGCCTGGACGATGGGCACCTCCACGCCAAGCAGCTCTGTGATGCGATTGGAAAACGGCATGACTACTCCTTTTTTTGAAAACCTTGAAACGTGGTGCCCTTCGACCGGGGATCAGAGCGGTACCGGCAGCTCCAGATGCTGCCGGTAGATGCGTTCCTGATGCGCTTTCAGCGCGGGTGTCAGGGCCGCGAGCACCCGATCACGCGTGCTGGTGTAAACGGCGCGAACGAAGTCCGGCATGGGCAGAGCCGCCTCGTCCAGCGGTGAGATCAGGTTGGCCATGGTCGCCCAGTAGATGTCCAGGGCCGTGATCGCTTCACCGAAAAAGTAGGGCTTACCCGCCAGTGCGGCGTCGAGCACGCCGAGGGACTCCACCACCCGATCCTCGGCGGTCCTCACGTGCGCGGGGTGGAATCCATACTTGGCGGCCATTCGCGCCGCCTGATCCGCGGGAAAGGTGCCTTTTTCCCCGGCATGGTCCAGGCTCGCGCGGATCGCGAGCAGGCGCATGCACCAGCCGATCCCGAGCTCGCCGCAGATCTCGTGTGCCAGACCGAAGAACCGTATCCGATCTTCCGGCACGGCCGGAATCAGCGCCGGTTCCGGTGCCAGACGCTCGGCCAGGATCAGGATCTCGGCCCACCCTGTTCTGAGCGGTTCTTTCTCGAAGGCCACCACCGGCACCGACGAGTCGCCGGCCCAGTCCATTACGGCGTAGGGAACGTCGGTCTCCGACTGGGCGGCGTAGATGCAGGCCAGATCCTTGACGTGGAAAATGCCCTTGGCGGCCTCGGACCAGGGACTCGGAACGTTCCGCACGGTCACGAGCCGCAGGCCACGCGCGGCGCGCGCCTCGGCGATGCTCACGAACCGGCCCATCCACTCCCCCGGGAGAAAAAGAAGCGGCAGCCTAACTCAGCTGCCAGTGGAGGTGTAGTGGCGGATCCCGGCGCGCCAGCCCACCAGCGCCAGCGCAAAGAACAGGTAACCCGCCAGCGGCGCCGCGACCTGCACGGCTCGCGAGGTGCCGAGCGGATCGTCGATGCCGAGCAGCGCCACCGCCGGAAAGTAACTGATGCAGCCGAGCGGCACCACGAACGTGAAGAAGCGGCGGAAGCCGGGCCGGTAGATGGCCAGCGGATACTGGGCGGTCTCCACCCCGCCGTAAGTGAGCGTGTTCATGATCTCGAGGGAATCCACGGTCCAGAAGGACAGCGTGGCCTGAAAGATGAACAGCGCATAGAAGAAGACCACGGCGGACACCACCGTGTAGAGCAGCAGGACAACGCGTGCCGGATCCCAGTCCAGATCGAGCACCACGATCGCCCAGCCGAGCACGATCAGACCCTGGGCGAGCCGGCCGATCCGCTGCAGCTGAAAATCGTGGCCGGCGAGCTGCAGCACGGTGCTGCGCGGACGCAGCAGCAGCCGGTCGAAGTCACCCGTCTTCACGAACTGAGCGCCGAAGACGTCGAAGCCCCGCGCCAGGGCTTCGCTCATCGGGAAAGCCACATTGACGATGCCGTAGAGGAAGGCCACCTCAGCAAGCGACCACTGTCCGAGCATGCCGAAACGTTCGAAGAGCGCCCAGATGCCGACGGCCTCCACCACGGACGTGACAAAATGACCAACGGACATCAGCAGGAACGACAGGCGATACTGGATCTGCGCACGGATCGACTGGGATACCAGCCGGCCGTAGAGCACGGGCGCGGCAGGTCCTGGTCTCAAAGACGCTCCTCGCATCGCACCCGCCACGGGCACGGCTAGCCTCCCTGCACCACGAGACGGTGACGGGCCCGGTCCAGCAGCCAGATTCCGAAGGCGATCAGCACGGCGACCCAGCCCCACTGCAGACCGATCTCGGCGAGCGCTGCGTCCGCCGGAATGTGCCCGCTGTAGATGCGGAAAGGCACGTCCGCCATGCCACGGAACGGCTGCCAGTAGAGGAAGCCCTGCAGCCACTCCGGAAACAGCGGCAGTGGCACGATGAGACCGGCGAGCACCGGCACGATGCCGGGCATCATCCGGTTGATCCCCTCGCCGGAAACCGTCCAGATCAGGGTGACGTGCATGATCATGGTGAACGCCGCAGAGAGAAACAGGGTCGCGACCACGGAGACGACAAACATCAGGCCACTCATCACGCTCGCAGGCGGCGGCAGCGCCCAGTCTGCAAGCGGCGTCACCGGCAGCAGCAGGAAGGTGAAGGCCAGCATGGGCAGCATGCGCAGGGTCGTCGGGGCAAGCCGGAACGCCAGAGTACGGGCGAACCAGAAACGGTACAGATCCAGCGGACGCAGCAGCTCGTAGGCGACGGAGCCTGTGCGGATCTGGGTGGCGATCTCCGCGTCCACGTTCCAGGGCAGCAGCGCCAGCAGTGCCTGGCCCAGCCAGATGTAGACGAGCACCTCCGTGAACGTCATGGGTGGTTCGCTGACCGCGGAGGCGTAGAAGGCCACGAACACCATGACCTTGATGAAGCCCCAGAACAGCTGGGTTCCGAATCCTGCAATGGCGGCGGCCCGGTACTGCAGCAGCATCCTGCAGCGGACCGTGACGATGGCGAGATAGGCCCGCCAGTGGGCATGATCGCTCACCTGAGCTCCCCGGCCCGATCCGGCGCACGCTGGTACAGCTCCGCCACCGTCTCCTCGATGGGCAGATGGGAGACGGTGAGATCGTGCAGCCGGTAGCGGGCTGTGACCGAGGCGACGAACTCGGCGACCCGTCCCGGCACCTCGAAAACCACGCGCTGACCCTGACGGGACACCAGCAGCGCCGCGTGTGCATCGCCGAGCTCGGCCGGGCCGTCGAATTCCACCACCACCCTGCGCCGCTCGCTCCTGAGATCGTCCACGGTGCCGTCGAGCAGCAGCGTGCCGTGGTTGATGAGCATGACCCGCGAGCACATCGCCTCCACGTCGTCCATGTCGTGGGTCGTCAGCAGCACCGTGGTTCCCCGCTCCCGGTTCTGCCGCATGACGAACTGACGCATGGCGAGCTTCGAGACCGCGTCCAGGCCGATGCTGGGCTCGTCCAGGAACAGAATGTCCGGCTCGTGCAGCAGCGAGGCGGCCAGATCACAGCGCATGCGCTGACCCAGGCTCAGCTGCCGGACCGGCACGTCGAGCAGTGCCTCCAGACTCAGGAGGGTGACGAGCTCGTCGCGCACGCGCTCGTAGCGGCCGGCCTCGACGCGGTAGATGTCGCGCAGCAGATCGAAGGACTCGATGACGGGCAGGTCCCACCAGAGCTGGGTTCGCTGACCGAACACCACGCCGATGCCGGCGACGTGAGCCACCCGGTCCGCCCAGGGAACCCGCCCCGCAACCCGACACTCACCGGCGGAGGGTACGAGGATGCCGGAGAGAATCTTGATGGTGGTGGATTTTCCCGCACCGTTGGGACCGATGTAGCCCACCAGCTCGCCGGGGGAGATGGCAAAGCTGACACCGTGCAGCGCCTCCACCGTCCGGTAGCGCCGTCGGGCGAGGCTCTTCAGCGCACCCCACAGGCCCGGCTCACGCTCCGCGATCCGGAAGTGCTTCGCGAGATCCCTGACGACGATGAGCGGCTCGGCCATGGGGATTCCAGCGGCAAGGGTCGGGCATTCTAATGACTATTCCGGCCGGTAACGAGCTGGCATGGGCCGGGTCCGGCATACCGGATATGATAAGGGCGGCTGGATCGGGGACGGGGATGATCAACTGCTACTGGGTGAACACGCCGAACGGGCGCAAGGTGTCCATCGCCCTCGAGGAAATGGGCGTCGAGTACCGCCTGCTGACGGCTGCGAAGGACGGCTTCGACATCCTGTCCAGGGACTTCCGCCGGATCAATCCGAACGCGAAACTGCCCGCGATCGTCGACCATGATCCACCGGGCGGCGGTGAACCGTTCGCGGTGTTCGAATCCGGCGCCATACTGATCTATCTCGCCGAGAAGACGGGCTCCTTCCTGTCCACGGACACGCGTATCCGTTCCACCCAGCTGCAGTGGCTCATGTGGCAGATGGCCGGTGTCGGCCCCATGCACGGCCAGGCCCATCACTTTCACCGATACGCACCCCGGCCTCCCGATCCCTATGCCCTGGAACGTTACACACGCGAGGCCGAGCGCCTCGTCTACGTCGCCAATCGACGACTGCGCGAGAGCCCCTACCTCGGCGGTGACGAATACTCCATTGCCGACATGGCCAGCTGGCCCTGGTTCAACCAGATGAACGTCATCCACATCGCGCGCGAGGACTTCCCCGATCTCAACCGCTGGTTCGAGCAGGTGGCCGCCCGTCCTGCCGTGCAGCGGGGCTGCCCGCGGTTGCCGACGCGGATGCTGGAACCCGGCTTCGTCCCGCTGGACGCCGAATCGTTCAGCCGGGGATTCGGCGACATCATGCATCGGGCGAACCGGGCTGATTGACAACCGAAAGACAGAGACTGATCACCATAGAAAGGAGAAAGAGTATGCCCAGATTGAGTCAGGTCAGACGCGCCGATGCGGACGAGTCCGTGCTGAAACTCTACGATGCCCTGTTCGGACCGGACCGGGATCCTGTTGAGCAACCGGGCACCGCGACCGGCACCCCGGGGGACTGGTGGACCGTGTTCGCCATCTCCCCGGCGGTGTTCAATCATGCGGTGGCGGGGTTTCAGCTCTACCGGGGATCCAAGCTCGATCCGCGGCTGCGCGAGCTCGGGCAGACCCGCGCCGGTTTCGCCCGCGGCAGCCAGTTCGTCTTTTCACAGCACTGCAAGGCAATGCGGGCCTGCGGCTTCACCGAGGAGCAGATTGAGGCGATTCCCTACTGGGCGTCGACCAATCTGTTCACGGACCTGGAGCGGGCGGTGCTGGCTTATACGGACGATCTGGTGCTCTCCGGTGGTCGTACCCAGGACGGGACGTTCGACGTGCTCAAGAAACACCTGTCCGAAGCGGAAATTCTGGAGCTGACGTACATCACCTGCACCTATGAGCTGCACGCCACCATGTGCCGGGCGCTCAAGCTCGAGTACGACAATGTGGACGAGCGCATCGTCGAGATCCCGGTACCTCAGGGCGAAGACGGTGACATCGACTTCATGCGCGCGGTGGACAGGGAATAATCCTCTGATGGCCGGCCGGTCACCAGCCCACTGACCGCCTGTTTTTACAGGCTGTCAGCCAGCCGCTTCGCGCTGGTCGGGGAGCCGGTAGCCTTTCGCATCCAGGTCGGCCCGCACCACCTTCTTGTCCATCTTGCCGGTGGACGTGAGCGGTATGGTATCGACGAAAAGAACGTCGTCCGGCAGCTGCCACTTGGCGAACTTGGTGGCGCAGTGCTTGAGAATGGCTTCGCGGCTCACCTCCGCCCCGGCAGCGAGCACCACCAGCGCCACCGGCCGCTCGTCCCAGCGCGGATGGGGCTGCGCCACCACGCATGCCTGGGCGACACCGGGGAGTGCCACGATGTGGTTCTCGAGATCCACTGACGAGATCCACTCGCCGCCGCTCTTCACCAGGTCCTTGGAGCGGTCGCTGATGATCAGGTACTCCTCTGGATCGATCATCCCCACGTCGCCGGTGATGAGCCAGCCGTCGTGGAACTTCTCCGGCTGCGGGTTGTTGTAGTACTCCGAGCAGATCCAGGGGCCCCGGATGAGAATCTCGCCCACCGACTTACCGTCGTGGGGCAGCTTGTTGAAGTTGCCGTCGAAGATCTCCACCTCGAGCCCCGGCATGATCTGCCCCGCCTTGGCGACGTTGGCGAACTTCTCGTCCTCGGACAGCTCGATCTGGGAACGTTTGGCCACGCGACGCGAGAGGGTTGCGAGCGGCGAGGTCTCCGTCATGCCCCAGCCCTGGATCATCTCCACGCCGAGCGTGTCCCAGTACCAGCGGATCAGCGACGGCGGCGGCGCGGAACCGCCGCAGGTGAGCCGCTCGAGCTTGGAAAAGTCGTACTTGCCGGGATTGGCCTCGTAGAGCTGCTTCAGGCCCTGCCAGATGGTGGGCACGCCCGAGGAGATGGTCACCCCTTCCGACGCCATCAGCGACGCCAGCCGGGCCGGATCCATGAATCGGTGCGGCAGCACCTGCTTGCAGCCGAGCATGAGCCCGACCCAGGGCACGCCCCAGCCCATGGCGTGGAACATGGGGACGATGCCGCAGACCGTGTCGGTAGCGGACAGGCCGATGCTGTCCGCCATGCAGATGGTGATCGTGTGCAGGTACTGGGAGCGGTGCTCGTACTCCACGCCTTTCGGATTACCCGTCGTGCCGCTGGTGTAGCAGAGTCCCAGCGGTGAGTTCTCATCTATCTGCGGCCACTCGTAGTTCGTGGGCTTGCCGGCGATGAAGTCCTCGTAGTCGACCGGATTCGGCAGGTCGGTATCCCAGTTCTCGAAGCCGTCCTCCACGGCGACGACGATCCGTTCCACGCTCGGCATGCGGCCCTTGAGCTTTTCTAGCAGCGGCAGCGTATCCGCATCGGCGATGATGATCCTGTCCTGGGCATGGCCGATGATGTACTCGAGGTCCGTGTCCGAAAGACGGATGTTCAGCGTGTGCAGCACGGCCCCCATGCCCGCGCAGGCGTGATAAGCCTCCAGGTGTCGCGAGCCGTTCCACATGAAGGTCCCGACCCGGTCACCAATGCCGATGCCTGCATCCTTGAGCGCGTGGGCGAGCTGGTGTGCCCGGTCGCGACTCTGCCGGTAGGTCTGCCGGCGCACGCCGGATTCCGTGGCGGTGACGATCTCCTCGTTCGGTGCCACCTTTGCCCCGCGATCCAGAATCTTCGACATCAACAGCGGCGTGTGCTGCATGGCCATGGTGGTCGACCCCCTCTTAAAAAACTTGGAAAGGGCCGCAGTGTACCACCGCGAACCGGGGCGTTTGAGCAGCTGCCGAGCCGTCAGGCGGCCGAGAACACCAGGTCGTCGCGAAGCCGGTCACGCAGCGTGCGCAGCTCCTGATCCTTGCGGGCTCCGTCCCAGCCGAGCAGCTCAGCCATGATGTCCACTGACGCGAGCGCCGCGGTCTGTGACTCTCCGGGGCGGAACCACGGCACCCTGAGCCGCCGGTAGACCGTATCCTCGAGGGTCAGCGCGCTCTCGGTGAGCACAGCCCAGCGCACCTCCTCGGCAAACACCCCACCCGCGATGGGTACCGGCGACTCACCGAGCACGGTTTCCACCTCGCTGCCGTACAGCCGCATGAGCCGCAGCGAAACCCGTTCTCCCTGACCGTACCGTTCGCCGATCCGGCGGACCAGCGCGCCCGTGTCGGGCTCGTCGCCGCCGGGCAGCCTTGTCAGAGGATCCGTCAGTGTCACGTCCCGATGCAGCACCTTGCCGACCCGGGTCAGCACCTGCTCGGCCATCTTCCGGTAACCGGTGAGCTTGCCACCGGCTATGGAAATGAAACGCGCCGGGTCCTGCCAGATCTCGTCGCGTCGGGACATCTCCTTCGGCGCCCTGCCGGCCTGATTCACCAGCGGCCTGAGCCCTGCCCAGCTGCCCACCACATCCTCAGGCGTGATCACCACACCGGTGAAATGGTCGTTGACCGTGGCGAGCAGATAGGCCACGTCCGCCGCGGTGACCTCCGGCCAGTAGCCAGGACCACCCGTCACGCTGGTGTCCGTCGTGCCGACGTAGACCACCTGACCCCGCGGGATGGCAAACACCGGACGACGATCGCCGGCGGTCATCATCACCATGTTGTTGAGCGGCAGCTGCTCCCTGGGCAGCGCGATGTGCACACCTTTGGACAGGTGCAGCCGGGGCGGCTTTGCCACGGTGCCGTCCCGGCCGAGACCAAGAACGCTCTCGACCCAGGGGCCGGCAGCGTTGACCACTACCCGGGCACGACCGGTATAACGCTCACCCGTCAGCATGTCCTGCAGCGCCAGGGTCACGTCGTCCTCACCCGCCTCGAACCCTGTCAGACGCGTGTAGTTACATGTCACCGCACCGGCTGCCGCCGCGCCGCGCAGCGTCGCGATCACCAGCCGGGCGTCGTCCGTCAGGTATTCCCGGTACGTACAGGCATAGGGGTATCGGCGTCGGTCGAGCAATGGCTCACGCTGCTCGAGCTCGGGTGATTGCCAGTTCTGGTGGCGCTCCGTCGGATCCACGGCACCCAGCAACTCGTATACCGAGATACCCAGCCGCAGCTTCATCATGCCCATCCACGATGTGGCGGGAACCACCATCCACTGCGGCTGGGTCAGATGCGGCGCCATCTTTTTAAGGCTCTTGCGTTCGAGTGCACCTTCCCTGACCAGGGCGAAATCCCCCATGGCCAGGTAGCGCAGACCGCCGTGGATCAGCTTGGTGGAGCGCGACGACGTGCCGGACGCGAAATCCGCAGCTTCCACGACCAGGGTGGACAATCCGGCCAGCGCCGCGTGGCGGGCGACGCCGGCGCCCGTGATGCCACCGCCGATCACGGCCACGTCGAAGGTCTGGTTTCGGATCGCCGCGATGTCGCGGCACAGGCTCGTCATGCGCGTATCCTTGCGCTTACTTCCTCGCGCTACTGCTGAACGGTCTGCCGTCAGGCCACTACGCCCGCTGCTCTCAGGGGAACCGGGTCGATGCCGAGCTCTTCGAGAATCTCGTCACTGTGCTCACCGAGCGTGGGGGCGTGACGCTGCATACCCGCCGGCGTACGGTCGAACCGTGCTGCCGGTCGGGGCTGACGGATTCTACCTGCAACCGGATGATCGTGCTCGCTCACCGTGCCGTTGATGCGGATCTGCTCCTGCTCGAATACCTGGTGGCGTGCGAGCACGGGCGCACAGGGCACGCCGTTGGCGTCCAGTCGTTCCAGCCACTCGGCGCTCGACCGGGTAGCCAGCACCTCCGCCGTCATGGCGAGGCGTTCGGCCACGTTGACGATCCGGTCGTTGGCCGTCCGGAATCTGCGGTCGCTGAGCCACGACTCACGATCCAGGGCCCGGCACATGCCTTCCCACTCCGCATCGGACACGGCCCCGGCAGTGATGTATCCGTCGGTGGTCTGGAAGATGAGGTCCTGGGCAAACTGAGCTCGGGCGGCTTTCACCTCCCGGCCGATGAAGGTATAGCCCGTCATCCCTTCCGGCCACAGGTAAGCCACCATGGTATCCAGCATCGCCAGTTTGACGTGCTGGCCGCCGCGTCCCCGCTCGCGCGCGAAGAGCGCCGCGGTAATCGCCTGCGCGGCGGTCAGCGCCGTGGTCTTGTCGGGAATGATGGTGCGCACCATCTTCGGACGCCCTGTCGCACCGTCTTTCTGGATGTCCGCGAGACCGGACAGAGCCTGAATCACGGGATCGTAGACCCGCTTGTGGGCATACGGCCCTTCCTCACCGAAGCCGCTGATGGAGACGTAGACGATGTCCTCCCGGATCGCACGCACGGCATCCTCGCCGAGCCCCATTCGGTCTACGGCGCCCGGACGGAAGTTCTGCACGAAGACGTCCGCCGTGGCGACGAGGCGACGGACCACGTCCATGCCTTCGGGCGTCTTCAGGTCGACGGCCAGGCTCCGCTTGCTGCGGTTGGCGGAGATGAAACCCGCCGTCAGACCCTGCCGGTTGGGGCCCATGTAGCGGACCAGGTCGCCACTCAGCGGCTCCACCTTGATCACGTCCGCGCCCTGGTCGGCCAGCATCATGGTGGCCACCGGTCCGGAAATCATGCTGGTGAGGTCCACCACGCGAACGCCTGCCAGCGGTCCCTTGCTGTCGATGGTGCTCACGCCGCTGCTCCGAAGGCGGCGTTGGCCACTTTCTTCGCCCATTTGTAGTCCGCCTTGCCGTTGGGGGCCCGCTGAACGCGGTCGACGAACACCACGTGCCTCGGCACCTTGTAACCCGCCAGGTGCTCCCGCGTGAACTCGATGAGCGCAGCCTCGTCACAGCTCTCGCCACTCTGGTAGGAGGCTACGGCCACTACCCGTTCGCCGAACCGTTCGTCCGGAATGCCCACCACCAGGCAGTCGGCCACGGCCGGATGCCGTTTGACCGCTTCCTCCACCTCTTCGGGAAAGACCTTCTCGCCCGCCGTGTTGATGCACACGCTGCCACGGCCGAGCAGCGTGATGGTGCCATCGGCTTCCACCGTCGCGTAATCGCCGGGAAAGCTGTAGCGGACCCCGTCGATTTCCTGAAAGGTTTCCGCCGACTTCTTCGGGTCCTTGTAATAACCAAGGGGCACGAAACCACTGGTGGCGACACGACCGATCTCTCCGGAACCTGGCGCCACCCGGCGGCCATCGTCGGTGAACACCGCCACCCCCGGGTTGAGCTGGAACTTCGCCGTGCTGACGCGACTGTCCCGCGACGTGACAGACGAACCCATGCCGCCTTCCGTGGATCCCATGACGTCGTTCAGCAGCATGTCGTGATGGCGCAGCAGGCCCTGCTTGGTCTCGGCGCTCCACATCACTCCGCTCGACGTGATCTGCCGCAGGGATTTCAGATCGTAGGGGTGCCCACGACGATAGGCTTCATCCAGCGCCACGAGCAGCGGCCGGGCGAAGGCGTCGCCGACGATCACCATGTCTGTGACGCCGTGCTCCTCGACCAGGCCCCAGAGCAGATCCGGATCGAGACCGAGTCTGGATGTGAGCACCACGGTGCCACCAGCCAGCAGTGGCACCATGGCGCCAAGCCACATGCCGGTACCGTGCATGAGCGGGCAGGCAGCGAGGGAGACGGGCGGTGAGTCGACCTTGGCCAGATAGTCCGGATAGTCGGCAAGCGACGCAGGCGGTGTGAGTCCCCGCGCCATTGCACCGGCGGCAACGAAGTAGTAACAGAACTCACCGCCGGGATAGATCACGCCCTTGGGCAGACCCGTTGTTCCCCCGGTGTAGAGCATGTAGACATCCGCCGGATCCCGCTCGACGCGGGGCATGGGTTCTGCCCGGCGAATGCACCCTTCGAAGTCCAGGGTGCCGTCCAGCAGCGCTTCCGTGCCGTCGTCCACCTGGATGAACACGCGGACCTTGGGCAGCCGGTCGCGGATCTCCCATATCCGCATGGCGTAGCAGCCCTGAAAGACCACGGCTTGTGCATCCGCGTTGTCGAGCAGATAGACGAGCTCGTCTGCCTTGTAGCGGTAGTTCACGTTGATGGGGCAGCCACGGATCTTGAAGACCCCGAACTGGGCTTCCAGATACGCCGTCGCGTTGTGATGGTAGATCCCCACCTTGCTGTCCGGGCCGAGGCCGTACTCGGTGAGCACCTGGGCAAGGCACGCCGCACGCCGCTCGAAATCCAACCACCGCGTCGCGCGCCCGTCGGTAATGGCGGCAATCCGCTCCGGATAGGCATCCGCGACCGCTTCCCACGCCGTTGCAAAGTGAAAATCCATCAGCCGCCGCTCCACCGCCCCGTTTTCCGCCCTTCTAACTGATCCTGCGGGTCCAGGGCAAGTCGCCGTTGGCCTCGGAAGTCACGCTCCGGGCTTTATGCCAATTATTGGTCGATTTCACCAGCCATACGGTCCGAACGGCCGCGAACCCCGCAAGATCCACGGATTTCAATTTTGGCACGCCATTTGAATAAAGACGGGCACAGGGGACATGCCCATGAACAGAAACAGAGAACAGCCCGTGAACACGAAACCCACTTTCCGCTACGGCCCCACCATCGGTCAGATGCGCCTGTCACGGCTCAGCCATCCGCGGGGAACCGTATTCGCCATGATTCTGCTGGCCGTGGTCTTCCTGCTGTTCGGCCTGCTCGCAAACGCTGCCGGTGTCAGCCACACACCGGCGCCCAGCACCGTGAACGGCGCGGCGACGCTGATCGGCCACTGGGTCATGGCGTCAGTTGGCGCGCCGCTGTGATGGCTCGGGACAGACGCATGGCAAACTCGACGCTGAACCGCATCCGCAGCCGGATCCAGCTCGACAGCCGGAACGGCTGGATCGCCGGCGTCTGTGCCGGCCTCGCAAACTTCCTGGACACGGATCCCGCCTTCGTGCGGGTGGCCGTCGTGGTCAGCGGACTGTTCTTTCCGAAGGTGACAGTCGCCGCGTACCTGATCGCCTGGCTGGTTCTGGACGAACAGCGGAAGCTCTAGGTCTCTCCGGTACCGGCCGGCTCGGCGACGGGTACGCCTGGACAGACCAGACAACCTCCGCCCTTCGGCACCTCTTCCGGTACCTCGGCCGCCAGCTCGCGGAAGGTGGTAGCCATCTCGCCGATTCGCTCATTGAACCGCTCCCGCTGCTTGTCCGTGAGATTGTTCAGCAGCCAGGTCGTCACCTCCGTGGCCAGAGCTTCGTTGCTGTCGAACACCGCCGCAAGCTCCTTACCGTAGTAGTCCTCACGACTGGTCGCCAGCTGCAGAAACGCCTCGGGAAAGGTTTCCGGATCGTGGCGCTTTTCCGTCAGCAGCTTCAGCAGATCCCGCTGCCACCGCTCCCGGTACTCGGCCCACAGCTCGAACTGAGGGACATAGCGCACCGACTGTGCATCCAGGTAGCTCCGCTGTTCCTTCGTCAGCCGGCCACTGAACCGGCTCATGGTATCGGCGTACTGGTTCGTCCACTCCGCCTGGATGTCCTCCACGGACCGGTCGTGCTCGTCTTCGGCGAACTCCCGGTTGTCCTTTTCGAAACGCTCCGGCAGGCGCGCAACCTGCTCATCGGAGAGCGACATCAGCATCTGCGTGATGAACGGCATGGACTTTGCCTCGATGACCTTCCACCAGCTGTAAAAGGTATCGAAGATGTCCTGCACTTCCGCCTCGTCCACCCCACCGGCAACCTTGCCGGGAAGGGCATCCAGGTAATCCGCATACAGCGGCAGCTCCTCGGTCCGGTGCCAGTAATGCAGGGCCTTCACCTCTTCAGTGAAGTACGCTTCCTGGGTGTCGTCCATCTGCAGGTAGTCGTTTGCAGCCCAGCGCGCGAACCGATCCGCGTTGTTGTAGAGCATCTTGATGCTGCAGCCGCCGGACAGAAGCAGCGCGGCCGCAAGCAGTCCCAGCCGCGAGAGCAGCCGCAGCGATCCCCTCACGTCCGCTCCTCGCCGGTGGGAGTCAGCAGGAACTCGACGATCCACCGGCCGACCCGGTTCTCGTCGGTCTCCTTTTCCAGGGAAGCCATACCGGTACTGAAAACCGCCTCCCCGAGGATCTCCCTGCGCATGGTCATGAGATCCCGGGAGTAGGCCCGTTCGAACTCCGGATGACCCTGCAGGGTCATCACGCGATCTCCCATGACAAAACCTCCTACGGGGCAGAAAGCACTCGTCGCGATCAGCTCTGCACCTTCGGGCATCTCCACGACCTGATCCTTGTGGCTGGCGATCAGATTCAGACGGTCATCTTCATCCCCATCCATCCAGGGCTCCCGACGGACGATCCGGTTCTCGTGGACGCCGACGGCCCAGCCACCGGCGGCCGGTGCGGCTCTGCCGCCGAAGAAGTGGGCGATGAGCTGATGGCCGAAGCAGATACCCACGATTTTGCTGCCGAGACGCAGTGCCTGATGCAGAAAATCCGCGAGGTTCTTGATCCATGGCTCGTCGTCGTAGACGCTGTTTCGGCTGCCGGTGACGAGATAGGCCTGGTGCCGGCCCGGGTCAGGGAGCGTCTCTTGACAGCGCGCATCGTAGCTCGTGAAACGAACGGTCACCGGTGGCTCGTGACGGGCCGCCGCCCGGCTGATGAGGCGTTCGAACATCATCGGGTAGTCGCCGTGCGCCGGCTGGAACTGCGGCAACACCTCGTCCGTACGCAGGATGGCCAGGTCGAGTTCAGATGATTTCAAGGTAACGCTCCAGCTGAGACCGACACTTATACGCGCCGCCCGGGTCGGCGTCACGCGGACACCCGGAAACGGCGGTCAGCGGCTGGAAAAGAAGCCTCTGGCTGTGGATAACTCTCTGGATAAGTGGAGGATCCAGCACAGTCAAGGGGGCCGTATGGAAAAGCGACCTGTCAGGACCGGAATCCGGGTGAACGAGCAAAATCCAATTTAATTCAATGTGTTAGATGTCTGACATGGGCGGACACGCGAACGAATCCCCCCATCTTTGCAGTCTCGTAACGGAATTCCGGCTCGTGTGTATAAATAGACGCTCACAGTGCCTGGTCGTCCGGCAGCCGGATGCCCAGCTCCGGCTCGGTGAGGGGAGAAATCTCCGTGAATACCGCCTCGTCCAGAACAACTGGCTCCCGTGTCTCCGCTTTCAGATCCTGGTATGCCGCCTCGGCCTGGGGCGGAAGCGGCTCCGGCGGCGGCGCTTCCTGCGCCGTGGCGGTCAGCGGCAGCAGCAAACCCGTCAGCGCCCAGCGGGCGAGCCGGGAACGCACCCGGTCAGCGGATGTAGCGCAGTGACCAGAACAGCATGTCGCCTTCATCACTCAGTCCTCCTTCGCCTTTGGCGGTGATCGGTGTGGCCCAGGACACGGAGCTCAGGAAATGGGCTCCGAAGCGCACCTCCCAGGCGATGCCGAGATCCGCCAGATATGCCCACCCCGGTGTCAGTTCGTTTCGGACCCTGCCGTACGCCGCATCGGCGAACAGGGCCAGCTCGCCGAGCGCGAGCGGCGTGCGCAGCTCGCCCCGGAGCAGCAGCGCCTGATCCGCCAGGTAGATGTCCCGCTCGAAGCCTCGGGCCGCAGCAGCTCCACCCAGCGCCAGCCTGCGGGTGCTGGGCAGCTGGGTGTTGGCCAGCTGTCCGGTGAGCTCGATGAACGCTTTCTGTCTGCCTGGCAGGAAGCCGACGTCGAACGGGTGCCAGCCGGACAGCCCGATTCCGACGTCCCAGAAACCCCGGTCCTGGCCCGCAAAGGTGTCGCCGTCGATACGGCCGGCATCCGCATAGAGGCGCAGGTCGGTGGCGATCTTCGAGCCGTCCCAGACCCGTCGTGCGTTCAGCGCCCCGGAGACCAGGGTGACAGACTGGTCCACACTGCGCTCGATCGTTTCCCAGCTCAGGTCGTGACGACCAACGCCCAGCTCCCAGGACAGTCCCGTCAGCCGATCCCGGTATAGATAGCTTTCCAGAACCGCATCGAACAGCCACCCGTCGCCGTCCACTGCGTCCGTGCCGCCGGTGCTGAAGGTGTTCCTGGCCAGCCGGCCGCGCAGCTGACGGCGGCTGCCAACCGGCGTGGTGTACTCGAGGTAGCCCAGCAGCTGATTGTCGGGGTCGATGGCGGTGGTGAGATTGAAGCTCAGCACGTCTCCCCTGCCCGCGGGATTGATCAGGTCACCGTTGATCACCAGCCGGTGCCTGCCGGTGTAGTCATCGCCGTAGTTGTCCATCATCACGCTGCCGTGGAGTGCGCGCTGTTCCAGCACGTCCAGGTTCAACCGGGTTTCACCGACATCAGTGCCGGGCTCGAAGCTCGCCCGGGCGGAAAAACCCGGAGCCTGGTTGAGCGCGTACAGCCGCGTGTTGATTTCCCGGCGGGTGACGGGCCGACCGATCAGGTCGTCGAAGCGTCGGGACAGTTTCTCGGGCGCACCCGCCACCTGCACGTCACCCAGCACACCCGGCAGGAAGCCGATGTCCACATGACCATCCTGGACGGTCTGTGCCGGAACATAGGCGATCGCAAGAAAATAGCCGGCTTCCCGGATATGCGCCTGAACCGCCGCAGCCACCTCCTCCAACTCGACGATGGAGATACCTCGCCGGCTCTTCTGATCAGCCAGCAACGCCGACAGATCGGCCGCATCCTCCGCCGTCAGCTCGCTGCCTGCCTGGTGAACGCCCAGGGCGTTCAGAAAGCGGCCGATTTCCGACAGCTCCGCAGCGGTGAATCCGTGATTGCCCGGCTGGTTGCGACGGCGGATCTCGTCGAGCTTGCCGTCGATCACGGCCTGCAGTTCCGGCTCGGTCAAGCTGAGTTCACCGAGTGCCGAAACGTCGGCCAGGGTCACACTGACGATCGGCAACCTGGGGCTCGTCGCGGGGTTCGGATCACGCTCGGCAGCCGTGGGTATCCACACGCCTTCCGCAGCAAACAGGCGGGTAGCGGCGACGACTGCCACCAGGGCGAGCAGCAGCACCAGCCAGCGGGAAGGACCTGCGCGTACGGATCTCAGCTCAACATCCACAGCACCGCCGTTCTGAGGCGTCACCTCCAGGCGTGGCTGGGTATCGTCCTCATCCGGCTGGTGAGGCTCGAAATTGTCGATGACCTCCCGGCGTGCCTGCCGGTACTCGGCCATCGAGAACTCGCCGAGCGCATGCGCCTTGGCGACGCGGCGCAGACGGACGGTTTCCGGCGAGAGCTTCATCAGACTCACGAGATTTCCCTCACCAGACGGAAGCCAGTGTCGGCTGCCGGCGTACCGTCGTGCGGTCGTTCGGTCGCGGCGATACAGGTGCCGATGGGATCGCCGTACGAGCCGCCCATCGCGACCACGCCGCCGTTTTCCAGCACCCACTCCTGCACGTTGCCCAGCATGTTGATCAGACCGAAGTCATTGCCCGCACCCGTTGCCGCCGGTACCGGAGAGCGACCCCGCTCAACGCCGTCGACCTGCACGCGACAGTTGCGGTTCGGATCCGGCTCACCGCGGGCGGCCCACAGCCATTCGCTGTGCGTCGGCAGGCGGTAGGTATAGCCCGTGGTTTCGCTGAGCCAGCGGGCGAAAGCCTGCACCGTCGCCAGGGACACGCCGGTCACCGGCAGGCGGTCATCGGTCTGCAGCAGCCTACCGTCGGCGTGCAGCCTCTCGAGCTCCGTAGGGCTGCAGCCCTCCAGCTCCACGCAGAATCGCTTGAACTGCGCCCAGGAGACTTCCTGTTTGGTCATGGCATAGCGGCCGCTACCATCCTCCGTCGGTAACACCACGAGCTTCGGACCCTGATCGTCGCCGGTGAGCCGGTCGCTGCAGTAGCCCTGTCGGCCGGCCTGCGCGCCGTTACCGACGAGGTAGCTGAGACTGCAGGGATCCACCACCACGCCTGCGGTCAGGAGGTCGTCCCCGAATCTAGCGACGATTTCCCGTTCCAGGCGCACGGCGCGATCCGGATCGAGCTCGGCAAGCTGCATCAGACACGTACCGAAACGTTCGGCGAGCTTGTCGAGCGTCTGCTCTCCGTCCAGCGCGTCCGCCGCGGCCAGGCTCTGAATGCGATCCGTATCCAGTCGCAGACAGGAGACTGCCAGTGCTTCGTCCAACGCCGCTTCCTGAGCGCGACGCGCTTCGGCGAGCAGCTGTGCCTGCCGCGCCTTTTCAACACGTGCCTTCGCTGCGTCCACGGCCGCCAGCAGCGCCTCCCGAGTCTCGGCATCGAAAAGCCTCGGCTCCAGCTCTGCGAGCAGCCTCTGTGCCGTATCGATTTGGTCTGCGCCAAGCGCCTCGCGCACCAGAACCTCGAGCGTATCTGCGACGGCAAGGTCCAGCTCCGCCAGCGATCGGCTGTGCGGAAAGGCCGCGTGAATGCGTCGGGACTCCCGGCGCAGCGCATCCAGCCAGCCCTGCTCCGGCTTCGGCCGCTCGAGCAGCTGCCAGACCCTCTCGAACGCGCGTTCTTCCACGGTGCGCGCCGTAGCGCTGAGATCGCCGTAGACAGCACCCCGTTCCAGCAACCCGATGGCCTGATCCAGATCATCGAGGGAGAGTACGCGGGCACTGTAGGCATCGCGGATGCGGCCGGCGACGTCGGTGCGTGTCGCGCCGGTCTGATCCAGCTCCTGAAGCGCCGCGAACTCAGTGGCCACACTCTGTTCCCAGTTCGCATCGAAGGTGGGCGCGTCCAGAAGTGCGGCGAGGCGGGCGCGCTGAGCATCCAGCAGCGTGGTCTGTCGTACCTCCTGCTTCACCTCGGAGAGCTCGTCCTCACCGATCAGGTAGTTGGCAGTCAGCACCATGACCAGGGTGGCCGCCGCCGCCAGCATGGACCTCGCCGGCCAGGGCGACGGACCAAGCAGGTACTTCTCCAGCTCGGCGATGTCGGCAGGCCGATCCTGCCGGTTGAACGCCAGGCACCGCTGCACCACGGACCACTGTCGCCGTGATAATCCCTTCGGGCGCTCGGCTTTGAGACCCTCTTTCGCCGCGTCGTCCGCCGACAGGCGGCCGTAGGGGTGGTGTCCGGTCAGGATCAGGTAGATGACGATGCCCAAGGAGTAGAGGTCGTCCCGGGGCTCCGGATTGTCCCCTGCGAGCATCTCCCGGCTGGCATAGGCCGGCGTGAGCGCCGCCAGGCGGGTAGGATCGAACAGAGTGTCCTCGCCGTTGACGTCCGTGAGCTGCACGGCTCGGGCGATGCCGAAATCCAGGATCTTCGGCGTGTTGGTCGGCGACACGAAGACATTGCCCGGCTTGAAGTCCGCATGGACGATGCCGGCTTCGTGGGCGTGCTTGAGACCCGCGCAGATGCCGCGGATCACCGACCATCCCATGGTCTCGGGCAGACCGTTCGGGTAGGCCCGGAGCAGCTCGGCCAGCTCCTGGCCCTCAAGCAGCTCCATGGTCATGAAGGGAACGTCGCCATCCTTATCGAAGTCGTAGATCGTGACGATGTTCGGATGAGCCAGAGACTGTGATTTGGCCGCTTCCCGCTGCAGGGCGATGAACGCCTCAGGATGCTCCCGGAAGTCGTTGTTCAGCACCTTGATGGCAAGGAACGGCTGCCGATCCCGGGCCTCCACCTTGCGCAGATCCTTCGCCCGGAACACGGTACCCATGCCACCGCTGCCGAGCTTCTCCTCGAGCACGAACCGGGATTTGAGCACCCGTGGCGCATCGGCCTCACCCGAGCGAATCTTGGGACTGCCGGAGTTGCTCCGTGAAATGCTGCTGTCCGTTCTGAGAACGGTGGCGTCGTCTGAGCTTCTGTCCGTCATGGCTCGCTCGGCCTCGCCACCACCAGGGAGACGTTGTCGCGCGCCACGCCGGCCAGAGCGCGTTGCAGCAACCTGTTGGCAACGTCCTCCACGGCTTCGCCCGCCAGACCTTCCCGCAGTCCTGCCTCGTCGATCTCCCGGTACAGACCGTCACTGCAGAGCAGCAGCGTGTCACCACTCGCCACGTCGAAGACCGCAACGTCCAGATTGAGGCTCGCCTGCCCGCCTACCGCCCGGGTAATGATGTTGGTGTCGGCGGCCAGCGCTTCCGCCTCGCTCACCATCCCTGAATCGAGCAGATCCGACACGGGATTGTGATCACGGGTCACCTGCTCCAGCCGGCCACGACGCAGCCGGTAGAGGCGCGAATCTCCCGCCCAGAGCACCACGCCCACCTCGCCCTGAGTGAGCAGCGTGACCACCGTGGAACCCACGGTGCCCCCCTGACACTGGGTTCGCGCGTGCAGCCGCAGCTCGTCGTTCACCGACAGCAGCGCGTCTTCGACACGATCCACGTCGCCAGAGAGCTGTCCCTCGAGTCGCAGCCGGCCCAGGGCGTCGGTGATCGCCTGGCTGGCCACGTCGCCCGCGTGGTGACCGCCCATACCGTCCGCCACTGCCCAGAGTGACACTTCCGGCCGGCAGAGCACCGAGTCCTCGTTGGTCTTTCGTCGGTTGCCGCGATGGCTCTGTGCGGCGGATTGCCAGGAGAGAGACATGGATCTACGTGTGCCTGAACCGTATGGCGGATTCCGGCGAGAGCGGTTCACCCAGAGCGATCCAGCCGTCGCCCCAGAGTCTGAGCTCGCCGCGGCGTAGAAAGGTCACTTTTTCGTCTTCCGTCTGGACGTACGTGCCGTTCGTGCTGTGATCCACGAGGACGAAGTACTGCTTGCGATGTTCGATGTAAGCATGGGCTCTGGAGGCACTCCGGCACGCCACGGTCAGATCGGCGTCCGCATCGGTGCCGAGCTCCACGCGTCGCGACTCGTCGAGCGTCACGTGACGATCGTGCCAGTCCAGTACCAGCTGAGATGCCTCGCGCGCGTCCATGTCGCAGCATGCCTCGAGTCAGAAATCGGGTAACGACAGCATAGGCGACGCCCATCCGCCGGGATGGGACGTCCATCACACTTGGGGGGTGGCTGCCGGCGCCGTGCGGCGAATCAGTGCATGAAATTGAACATCCGGCGGCGGTATGCGGTGGCGAGCTCGGAGCCTTTGCCGAGCAGCGAGAAGATGCGGATCATGGTCAGCCTGCCCAGATCGTCACGGAAGGTGCGGTCCTGTCGGAGAATGGCCATGGCCTGCTCGAGAGCACCCTCGTACTGCCGGGCGTGCGCGAGCACCACAGCGAGCTGATAACGCGCCTCCAGATCGTCCGGTTCCGCGTCTACCCGCGCGGCAAGCCTGTCCGCATCCTCCATCCCCGCGGCTTCCTCGGCGATCGTGAGACGGGTCGCCGGACGGTCCCGCCCGTCCGTGTCCTCCGGAATACCGGCCAGTACGGTGCGGGCGTCGTCGAGCTGGTCGCGGATCACCAGCACGTCCGCGAGCTCCACCCGGAACGCATGGTTGGTGGGTTCTTCGCTGATGGCCTGCTGCAGCATGGTCAGCGCCGTGTCGTAGTCGCCACGCTCGAGGAGCACGTCGAGCTGCTCGCGCAGCATGTCGGCAGGCGACTGGGTGAGCTGGTCGAGCAGGTCTCGCAGCACCGCCTCCGGCTGGGGGCCGTCGATCTGGTCGACGAGCTGACCGTCGCGCACCACGCGGATGCTCGGCAGCCCCTGAATTCTCAGGTGCTGCGCCAGGGTCTGATCCCGCGCCACGTCGACCAGACCGATCACCACCTTGCCCTGAAACTGGCCCGCGAGGCGGACCAGGATGTCCCGGGTCTGGGCGGACGGTCCGACCTGCGCAGCCCAGAACAGAAGCAGCACGGGTAGCTGCTTCGATCGATCGATGACGTCCGCCTGAAAGGTCTGGGGGCTGACTTCGAAAACGCTGTTGGCTTCGTTCATGACTGCGGCACGGTTCCGTTCGAAGCCGGGCATTCTAACGAGCCATCCCGCGGGCGACCAATCGGTCTCGCGGGTCGGAGCCGCTAGAGGCCGAAACTCCGGCGTACCCGCTCCCCGATGCCCTGCAGCCGGGTCACCGGCTCGTTGCTGAACACGAAGCGCACACAGTCCGCACCGTGCACAACGCCCCAGTTGTCCATCGGTGTCGCCGCGATCCGACCCACCTCGAACAGCCGTCGCGACGCTTCTGCTCCGGTCATGCCGAGCGCGGCGGCATCGAACAGCAGGGACCAGCCGCCCGCCGGAGACCGTACCGGCAGGCCTTCGAGTTCGCGAAGGATCATGTCACGTCGGGATTCCCAGGTAGCCACGGCCGCCCGCAGATCGTCATCTGCCGCAGTCAGCGCCGCCGCGGCAGCGGCCTGGGCGATCCCCACGGGCACCACCACGTCCGAGATGCTGACCAGACCGATCTCCCGCATCACCGCCGCCGGGCCGACGACCCAGCCCACCCGCCAGCCGATCATCCGGTACTCCTTCGAGACGCTGCCGACGGTGATGGTGCGGTGACGCATGCCGGGCAGCGACGCCGGATGATGGTAAGGGTGGCCATCGTAGAGAATCCGTTCCATGGCCGCGTTGTAGACGAGCCAGAGATCATGCGTTTCGCAGAGACGAGCCACAGCCTGCCAGTCCGTAGTCCCGAGCAGACCACCGCTCGGCATGGACGGGCTCATCAGAAAGAACGCCCGGGTTCTCGTCGTCACGGCGGCGGCCAGCTGGTCGGGTTCGAGCCGCCACTGCGCGCCGTCCCAGTGAAATGGCACCTGAACCGGCACACCGCCCGCGATCCGGATCCGGTTCAGCATGCCCACGTAGGTGGGATCGGTGACGATCACCTCGTCACCCGGGTTCAGCAGCGCGTTCAGCGTCACCATGCAGCCGTTCAACCCACCCGCGGTGACGATGCACTCCTGCTCGGTGTGATATATCTGACCGGACAGGCGCTCGAGGTGGCGGACCACCGCCTCACGCAGCCGACGTTGACCGAGAAACGGCAGGTAGCTGTTGGCGTCATCGTCGTCGATGCTCCTCCGGGTCGCTGCCAGCGCCGCCTCCGGTGGGCGCAGATCGGTATCCAGGTTTTCCAGGCGCAGGATTTCCGGGTCCGCGGCGGCGTCCGCCAGCGCGCCCATGGTATCCACCCCGATGGGCGGAACGTCGTCGAGCCGACGCACCCGCCGGACATCGCTCATCCGGCTGACACGCCTGCACGGCGGTTGTGGTGCGAGGCTGCAGCGAGCAGGCCCGGATCGGCCACAAGCAGCGCCACCAGCCGGCTCATCTGGCCGTCGTCCAGATAACCGTTACGCACCGACGATCCGCACAGATTCACCGCCAGCACATCTGCCGGGCACGCACCCAGAAACCGCTCCAGCGCGCGTCCGCCGCCGGCGAGCAGATCCATGATCACCGGCGGGCTCAGCACGCCGGCGGATTCGATGACGTCGAAACCGATGGCGTTGTGCAGCAGCGTGAGCAGCTTCGGTCCGACGAGCTGCGGCACCATGGCCTCCCCTGCGCGATCGTAGCGGTCCAGGATCCGCACGGCGGCGAACCGGTAGAAGGGCAGCACGGGATCCGCGCGTCGGAATGCCATGACGGCGTTGTGGATTCTGCGGTAGAGCCTGAGTCCGCCGTTGGCTTCCCGCTGCACCCAGACCTCCCGCCCGAACTGCGCCCCGGCGCCGGTCAGTCGGAAACGCCGCGGATCCAGCACCAGCACGTCCGCATCGATCCAGACCACGGGATCGAAGCCCTCGTCGAGCGCAGCCTGCAGGACTAGAAGCCGGCCCAGGTCCGTGGCGACGACGCGCTGATTCCGCGTCTTTTCGAGCAGCGGCGCTGGAATGCCGTCGAAGAGGTCGTCCCCCAGCCACCTGTATTCGTAGCCGCAGGTTGCGGCAAACCGGCGCACGGACGCGGTGCACGGCTCGAACCAGGCCGCCGGCAGCGGCTCGGTGTGGGACTGGACGACGAGGCCGGCCATCGCTTGCGCCCCTCAGCCGTTGCCGCGCAGGAGGAAGTCCGCGAGCAGTGCATTGAACGCCTCCGGCTGCTCGAAGTAAGGCGAGTGGCCTGCGTCCGCCACGATCTCCAGACGAGCATCGACAAACCAGGGGACGTACCCGGCGAGCTGGGTGCTGGGAAACAGCGGGTCCTCCGCGCCGGAGATGAACAGCACGGGCTTCTCCACATTGGCCACGTCTTCGCGGCCGACGGCATAGGCCGGATCCGTCAGCGTGCGCAGATTTGTCATGCTGAAGGCGGTGTTGAAGGCATTGATGGTCTGATAGAGCTGCATGCGCGCCGGTCTCGCGGCGGTGGCCCGGGACATGGTCGCCATGACGCCGCCCGTGCCGCGATCGTCGCTCCGGGTCAGGTTACGGGCAGACTCCGTGGGCGTCGGGTTCGGCAGGCCGCCGGGTGTGCAGCTCATGGTCAGCGAGCACACCCGGTCCGGACAGTCCAGGGTCAGTCGCAGGCAGGTCCAGCCGCCCATGGACTGGCCGACGAGATGAGCCTGCTCTACGTCCAGCGCATCCAGAATGGCCAGCGCGTCGTCCCGGAACTGCACGGGGTTGATCGAGGCGGGATCCGCCGGGGATCGGGCAAAGGTTCTGTGATCGAACGTGATGCACCGGTACCGATCGGAGAACGCCGCAACCTGCTCGAACCAGATTCCGGCGTTGCCACCCGCCCCGTGGGCGAACAGGATGGCCTCGCCGGTACCCTGGTCCTCGTAGTAGATCTCGACACCCGCGCTCGTCACGTAAGGCATCGTGCCTCCTTTCCCCTCGACGTTGCGTCCCGCATTATGGACCAAGCAACGAGGGAACGAACCACATGATGGCTCCAGCCCGTCTTTTCGCCCTGCTCTGCTGCGCGCTGCTGCTCAGCGCCTGCAGTAACGGAACGCCTGCGACCGAACCTGGGAGCGCGCCGCCGAACCTGTGCACGGATCCGCGGCCGGAAATCTGCACTCAGCAGTACGTGGGCGTCTGTGCCAGCCTCGCCGACGGCAGCACCCGGACCACCGCCACGGGCTGCACTGCCTGTGCCGATCCCGAGGTGGTGGGTTGGCGGCCCGGCGAGTGCGACACGCAGTGAGGCAAGCGGTGTAAGGCTGTCAGGCGGACGGGCGTGACACGGACGCGTCTGACACATGCGCTACCAGGTCACCTTCCCCGTCCAGCAGCTCCCGACAGTGGACGAGTGCTTCGAACCGGTCCGTCCGCCGATCCACATCCTTGACCAGCTGCAGGATGTGGAGCTTGGCGAAGACGCGGGCTACCGGCAGTGACAGACCGGCCAGCACCACGTAGATGCCATCATCGCGGGCGCTGGTGATGATCTGCTCCAGGGCGATGGTGGCGCTGCTGTCCACCATCGGCACGTCACTGAGGTCGAGCAGCAGGATGCGGCTGCGACGGAAGGCGTTGACCCGACGCACCATGCCCGTCGCCACCCCGAAACTCAGTGGCCCGGAAAAGCTCACCAGCGTGACCGCATCGCCGCAGCTTTCCAGTACCTTCCGTTCCTGCTCGTCGAGCTCGTGATGTCCGGCCTCCACCGATTGAATCCCCTCGAGCTGCAGGTCGGCCATGCGCTTCACGAACATCAGGCTCGCCATGACGGTGCCCGCCGCAACCGCCGTGATGAGGTCGACGAAAATGGTCAGCCCGGCCACCGTGAGCATCAGCACCACGCCTCCCGCCGGCGCCGAGCGGATGCGGCGCAGGTAGCGCCAGTCGACGATGTCGATCCCCACCTTGACGAGTAGACCGGCGAGAACGGCCAGCGGCACCTTTTCCGCGAGCGGTGCGAAGACCACGAGTACCAGCAGCAGGGTCAGCGCGTGAATGACACCGGACAGCTCTGTCCGGCCCCCCGCCTTGATGTTGGCGATGGTACGCATGGTGGCACCGGCTCCGGGCAGCGCCCCCAGGGCGCCGGCGATCAGGTTGGCGATGCCCTGCCCGCGCAGCTCTCGATCCGAGTCGTGGGTACCGCGGGTGATGTTGTCCACCACCACGGAGGTGAGCAGGCTGTCGATGGATCCGAGCAGGCCCAGGATCATCGCCGACACCAGCACGTCGACGATGGCGTCGGGCGGGATGTGCGGCAGGTGCGGTGTCGGCCAGCCACTCGGAATCGTACCGATCACAGGTGCTTCGGTGAGAAGGAGCGCACCGAGCACGGTACCGACGAGCAGCGCGACCAGTGGCGGCGGCAACAGGACGGCTACCCGACCGCGCATGCCGAAGGTGATGGCGATGGCCGTTAATCCCAGGATCAGCGCCTGCGGGTTTGTGTCCGCCAGGTAGCGAGGCAGCATCATCAGATCGTTCAGCACCCCGGGCGGACTCTCGTGCCCGAGCAGCGGCGCCAGCTGGACGATGAGGATGATGCCGCCGATACCGGTCATGAACCCAGAAATCACCTCGTACGGCATCAGTGTGATGTAACGGCCGAGCCGCGCCCAGCCGAACAGAATCTGCACCACGCCGCCCAGCATGATGACGGTGAACGCCACTTCGGGGTTCTGCCCGTAGCGGGTGAAGAGCGCCGCCGCGACGATGGTCATCGGGCCCGTGGGACCGGTGATCTGAGGCTTGGTCCCACCGAACAGGGCGGCGAACAGGCCGGTCCAGATGGCGCCGTACAGCCCGGCCAGCGCGCCCGCCCCACTTGCGATCCCGAAGGCGAGTGCCAGCGGCAGAGCGACGACGGCCGCGGTGAGGCCACCGGTCAGATCGCCGACCAGATTGTTGAGGGGCAGCCGGTTGAGCAAGGCGGTGTCTCGAAGGTTCGGAAGAAACGGAGCTTAACGCCTCCCGGTGAGCACCAGCCATAAGGGCTTCCACGACGCTCCCCGGTGCAGCCATGCGACTTTTCGCAATCTAAACGAGAACCATTCCCATTTAGATTTGCATCGAATACACTGGCCATCTTTTTTACCGATGGAAATCCTGTCGATGACAACCCCAAGCAACGGGCGTCGGGCAATCCTGGCCTGCCTCGCCGCCATCGCGACCCTCACGACCCTGACCGCACGTGCGGCGGAAACACCCAGCCTCGAAGCGCTGTGGTCTCTCGTCCAGCAGCAGCAGGCGGAGATCGAGCGGCTCTCCGGAGAGCTCGATCAGACCCGACAGCAGCTCGCCAGCGCCGAGTCCCAGGCCGAGCTCACCGAGGAACGCCTGACGATCACCACCGACTACCTGGACCAGATCGCCGACGGTCGGGGCAGTGTGTCGGCGAAACCGCGGACCACCGTCGGCGGCTACGGTGAGCTCCACTACAACGACGTGGACGCGCGAGAGAGCGGTGGCGACTACCAGATGATCGACTTCCATCGGCTGGTGACGTTCGTCGGCCACGAGTTCACGGACCGGATCCGTTTCTTCTCCGAGATCGAGATCGAGCACGCCCTCGTGGAAGATACGGATGACGGTTCGTCACCGGGTGAGCTCGAGATCGAACAGGCGTTCATCGAGTTCGATCTGAGTGATCAGTACGTCGCCCGCACGGGTCTGTTTCTTCTGCCGGTCGGCATCCTCAACGAGACCCACGAGCCGGAGACCTTCTATGGCGTGGAGCGCAACGACGTCGAGAGCATCATCCTTCCCGCCACCTGGTGGGAGGCCGGCGCCAGCGCGGGCGGTCGCTACGGCAACGGCCTGTCCTGGGACTTCGCCGTCACCTCGGGCCTCGCGATCCCCACCACCGGCTCCAACGCATTTCGCGTGCGCAGCGGTCGACAGAAGGTCGCCGAGGCGAACGCCGACTCGCCTGCCCTCACCGGCAGGCTCAAGTACACGGGCCTGCCCGGACTCGAGCTCTCCGCCACGCTCCAGTACCAGACGGACGCGAGCCAGGTCGCCGGCGACGGTCTCGACGACGGCACCCTGGTCAGCCTGCACGGCATCTGGAACTGGCAGCGATTCCAGCTCCGGGCATTGTGGTCCCAGTGGAACTTCGACGGCACGGCCGTGGAGCTGGCCGGCGCCGACCAGCAGACCGGCTGGTACGTGGAGCCGAGCTTCCGACTCGGACGTCCCGACAACGACTGGGGTTTCTACGCCCGCTACGAAGACGTGGACGGCGCCAGGGCGCAGGATCAGTTCGATCAGTGGGAGGCCGGCGTCAGCTACTGGCCGGTGCCGAACGTGGTGTTCAAATTCGACTACCGGGAGCGGACCCTGGATCAGGACAGCGAATCCGGACGTGACTTCAGCGCTGTGGATCTGGGGATCGGCTACTCGTTCTGAAGGTGGTTTGCTTTTCCGCTTCGGCGCGGCAGAATGCACCTCATGAAAATGAGAATGATTCTCGGTCGTGTTCTCGTCTGGATGACCGTCGTCATGGCGGCGGTCACCGATGTCCACGCGGAGGATCAGGTCTACCGGAGCGAGGCAGATTTCCTCTCCAACGCCTTCGGCGGTGAGCCACCGGCAGCTCGCGCGCTCTGGGTGCCACCCGCGCTGCGTGAGGAGCTGCTCCGGGATTTCGGCTGGCGCGCTGGGCTGCGGATCCGCTACTGGGTGCACGGCGACCGCTCCGCCTGGATCCTGGACGAGATCGGCAAGGACAAGCCCATCACCGCCGGTATCGTGGTCGACGAAGACACCATCGCCCGACTGGAGGTACTGGTCTTCCGCGAGAGCCGTGGCTGGGAGGTTCGCTATCCGTTCTTCACCGACCAGTTCGCCAGCGTCGCTCTGGCCGAGGACGGCGATCTGTCCCGTCGTATCGACGGCATCACCGGCGCCACCCTCTCCGTCCGGGCGGTGACCCGCATGGCGCGCGTTGCCCTGAGGCTGCATGACGCGACCCGTCAGACCACCCTCGCCCGCCGTCCGTAAACTGCCTCTGCGGCACCGCCTGCACCGGACCGCCGGTGTCGCCACCGGTCTGGTGCTGCTGTACCTGATCGCCACCGGTCTGCCGCTGCAGTTCACCCGCCTGCTCGATCTGGGCGGCCGCTTCGTGGACAGTCCGCTGGTTCTCGACTGGTACGGCATCAGCACGCCGGAATCGGGCTGGCAGAGCAACGGAGCGACTTACGTCGGCGGGCTTGTTTTTCAGGGTGAACGGCCGGTGACGGAGGCGGACGATTTTCAGGGTGCCGCATCCGCGAACGGCCTGCTCGCGGTGGCGGCGGGCCCCGTACTGCTGCTGACGGACCCTTCTCAGCCCGGCGTCGTCGAGAGGATGCACCTGCCCGCGCCCGCGATCCGAATCGGCAACATCGGAGATCGGGTAATCCTCGAATTCACCGACGGTCTGCAATCCCTGGATCCCGGAACCCTGATGCTCGAGCCGCTGAGCGCAAACGTGGAAGAAGTCGAGTGGGCCCATCTGACCACACTGACCGGCGCGGGGCTCGACCCCTATCGCGACGCGACCCGCGCCCGGGTGCTGTCGCTGGAGCGGCTGCTCCAGGACCTGCACAGCGGCCGGGCTTTCGGTCCAGTAGGAGAGTGGGTGGTGACGACGGCCACCGTCCTGCTCGCCTTGCTGGCCCTGAGCGGTTTCTGGATCTGGTGGCGTTCGCGGTGAGCTCCGAGATCGAGCAGGCCCGCACCGCGCTCCGGCGCGACAGGACCATCGACATCACCACCACAGGGGCGAGAACGGGTCTGGAGCGGACCACGGAGATCTGGTTCACCAACATAGCCGGCAGGATCATCCTCTGCGGCACACCTTCTGCCGACGGCTCGCGGGGTCCCCGGGCAAAACGGGACTGGCAGGCCAACCTCAAGCGCAATCCGGAGTTTCTGTTCCGGTTCAAGGAGTCGGTGAGCCTGGCGCTGCCCGCGCGAGCGGTGATCATCACCGACCCGGCCGATCGGCAAGCCATCATGAGCGCGGCGGAAACCGCCTGGTATCGCGACCAGGGTTTCAGCATCCAGGACCTGGTACGTGGCGCGCCTATCGTCGAGGTGTTCTTCCTCGGCGCCTATGCCAGCCTGACCCGTCGACGCGCAGGCGAACGGTGACGGCGCGTCGACTTACGTTTACCCCGCCAGATCGCGGATCGTCCGCCTGCCCAGCTGCGACAGATGCACCTCGTCCGGCCCGTCTGCGATGCGGCAGTAGCGGCTGGTGAGATAGATGCGAGCGATCGGCGTGTCCTGCGTCACCCCCATGCCGCCATGGGCCTGCAGTGCCCGATCCGCCACCGCCTGGCACATGGACGGGGCGGCCACCTTGACCATGGAGATGTAGTCCCGGGCTCCTTTGGCTCCGAACTTGTCCATCTTGTCTGCGGCGGCGAGCACGAGCAGCCGGCACTGCTCGATCTCGTAGCGCGAGCGGGCCACGTCGTGCTGGATGCTGGTCTTCGCCGAGAGCTTCTCGCCGAAGGCCACCCGCTCCTCTACGCGCTTGCACATCAGCTCGAGACACCGCTGCGCCATGCCGACGAACATCATGGCGTACTGGAAGCGGCCCGGGCCGAGCCGACCCTGGGCGATCTCGAAGCCGCGACCCTCGCCGAGGATCAGGTTCTCCACCGGCACCCGGACGTTGTCGTAGAGCACCTGGGCATGACCGCCCGGTGAGTGGACGCTGCCGAAAGCGCGCACCGGCCGCTCGAGGATCACCCCCGGCGTGTCTTTCGGCACCAGAATCATCGAGAACTGCTGGTGGCGCGGCGCCTGCGGATCGGTCTTGCCCATCACCACCAGAATCCGGCACAGCGGATTGAACGCATTCGACGTGAACCACTTGCGGCCGTTGATCACATATTCGTCCCCGTCGCGGACGATCGTGGTTTCGAGGTTCGACGCGTCGGAAGACGCCACAGCCGGTTCGGTCATGGAGAACGCGGAGCGGATCTCGCCCGCGAGCAGCGGTTTCAGCCAGCGCTCCTGCTGCGCGTCATTACCGAAACGGGCGAGCACTTCCATGTTGCCGCGATCCGGCGCGCTGCAGTTGAACACCTCCTGCGCCCACGGCACGCGGCAGATACGCTCCATGAGCGGCGCAAATTCCAGGTTCGAGAGCCCGGGACTCCAGTCCTCGTACTCGCGCGGCAGAAACCAGTTCCAGATGCCGGCTGCCCTTGCCTTGGCCTTGAGATCCTCGAACCAGGGCGGGTAGGACCATTCGTTGCCGGAGGACTCCACCCAGTCCCCGAATTCCAGCTCCCGCGGAAAGATGTGCTCGTCCATGAAGGCGTCGACGCGCGCACGCAGCTCCAGGACCTTATCACTCGGCTCGAAGTCCACGATCCCCTCCCTTTCTGGCTCCCACCTCCCTTTCTACGCAACCGACCGTCGGGGATCAACTCGACGGCGCAACGGATCAGGAACGCTCAGGCCGCGTCGACCGGTTCATCTCCCGGGCCGCCGAACTGGCGCCTGAGATGCTCCGCAAAGGCCCGGCAGGCATCCATGGTCGTGAAGATGCCGGCCAGACGTCCATGCGTCGTCACCAGCGCCGCGCCGATGTGGCGCTCGGCCATGCCTTCCAGAACCACTGCCAGGGGCGTGTTGAGGTCCACCATGTAACAGTCGTCGACGCAGGCGTCTCCGACCGTCAGCCCTTCGGCCAGCGTGCTCGCCGTAGCGCGCTGGATCTCCGAGCCGAGCAGCCGCCGCATATCGCGGTCGGTGACGATACCGTGGAGCTTACCGGCCCTGGTGACGGGTAGATGCCTGACATCGTGTGCCTGCATCATCTCCCTAGCGGTCCCGATCGGCGATTCGAAATCCACCGAGTACGGAAATGGCGTCATGACGGTTTTGACGAGCGGCGCCTTCACGAGTTCACTCGACGGCTGCCACGTTCGGCTGGTACTGCGTGTAGATATACACAGGTATCGGCAGATCGCCGAGGTGCCGTTCGATGAGCGCCTGTACCTCCTCCCACGCGAGTCCACCGACACCGGTCGCCAGCCGCGGCATCGCAAGGCTGCTGAACGCCTCGTCTTCGACCACCCTGCGCAGGTTCCTGAGCGCCACGTTGACGTTGTGGGTCGTCGCCTTACCCGGATGCGAACGACTGGACTTTGCTTCTTCCTGCGTCAACAGATTGACGATTCGCTTGCCGTCCGCGCCGGTCCAGCACCAGACGTCACCCGGTTTCGGATGCTCCAGCTGGCAGTAGTGGCGGAAGTCTTTGGCCATGGCGGGATACGCCTGCCTGAGCGCGAGCGCGAGTCCCTGGTTGAAGTGATCACCCGGCGCCACGCCATGGACCAGTGCCTGGGCGCTCGACAGCAGAATGTCACCGGAAACGGTTTTCAGCACGAACGTTGCCCTTTGCTGTTGCTTCTGATCATCGTCGGGCAGGGACGCCGTCGTATCCATACGTAGTTTCCGGCCGCCTTTCCTGCCCGGCGCCGGGACGATTTCTTCGGACGCTTTTTTCCTGCAGCCGATTCGCAGTACGCTTGCCGCCTTTCGATTCGAGGAGACCTCAATGTTCAGTCACATCATGATCGGCGCCAACGACCTGGAGGCATCCAAAAAGTTCTACGACGCAGTGCTCGGCGCGCTCGGCCACAAGCCCGGCACCATCGATCCCAAAGGCCGCTGCTTCTACCGGACCTCGTCGGGGGTACTGGCGCTGACGAAGCCGATCAACGGCGAGCCCGCCACCCACGCCAACGGCGGCACCATCGGTTTCCTCGCGCCCAGCCCCGAGGCCGCGGCCGCCTGGCATGCAGCGGGCATCGCCAATGGCGGCACCACCTGCGAGGACCCGCCCGGGGTTCGGGAAGGCAGTGGTGTGTATCTGGCCTATCTGCGGGACCCATCCGGCAATAAGATCTGCGCGCTGCACCGTCCGGGCTGAGGGATTCTAGGAATCAGGGGTGGGGTCAGCCGCTGCCCGAGGCACGGATCTCCTCTTCGGTGCCGGCCTCCCTGACCTCGACAGCTTTGCGGGTGCGAACCGCCTCGTCGATGGCCACGCCCAGCCGGGCGTGGTCCCATGCCGAGTTCACCTTGAGAACATTGGACATGAGCGTGATCAGGTAGCGCGTCGACGTGCCGGGCCACTCGATGATGGTGACCGCATTCATGTAGTTCTTGGCGTTGCCCATGTACTTGCCACAGCGGTAGCCCTCTTCCGGCTTGCACTGGTAGTAAGAGCCACTCTTGAAGTAGATGGCGGCGTTCGCCAGCTCCGGTGCGTAGGCATAGCGGTAGCGGCGCTTGGTCATGTAGAGATACCGCTTCATCTCCAGCGACGACCACGGATCCACCAATCGGCCCTGCTCCATCCGGAAAGTCAGCTGAGCCAGGGTACGGGGGGTTGCGTAGCTCGGCACGCCGGGTACGTAGCGCTTAGCCGTCCGCGTCCACATGGAGCCCTGCTGCAGATCGGCCATCCGGATGCCGAGCCCCTGCAGGGGTTCGTGCTCCACGGCGAGGCTCAGCGCCGTGCGGTCCTTCGGCGGCGTTTCACGGAAGAACGCCCTGGCCTCCTCGGCGCTGACCGGATAGCGGCTGCCGAAATGTCGCAGCAGCATCGCCTCCCGCCAGACCACCGCCCCGGCTGCGTTGGCCGACGCGGAGATCATGTGATCGACCCATCCGGACAGGGTGAACACGTCTTCCGGTTGGATGATGCTGGAGCGGTTGGTGCGCGTCTCGGAATCGAATTTCGGTACCGCATGCTCGTCGTAGAGCACCCAGTCGCCTCCCACCACCATCGTCTCGCGGAGCACCCGGCGGCGCTCGGTCACGTCGGGAAATGCCCGTGCAAGTGCATCGAAGAGCCCCACAAGTGTGACAAGCTTGCCGACGCTGCCCGGCATCTGCCGGATGTCCGGTCGAATGCCCGCCCAGACGATGTTGTCCGGATCGGACAGATCCACCACAACGAAGCCGTAGCTCGGATCCCGCTCGGCAAAGATGCTCTCTACCGCCGCGAGCAGCGTCGGATCCATGGGCGCTTCGTCGAACATCGGTGCATCCGCATGGTCGATCAGTGTGAGGTGGATCTGATCCGTTGACAGAAGCGCACCGCGCGGCAGCTTCGGACCCTGGGCCGCCTGCTGCGCCGTCTGATACCCCACCAGTCTCTGGATGCCGGAGTCTTCGGCGCCGTCCAGCGGGTAGGCCAGCGCGTCCCCCATCAGCGTGGTGAGCGCCAGGAATCCGATCCAGCGATGTACCCCGTGAGTCACGGCAATCCGCTTTCGAAGGAGGAGGGAGGCGCAGTATCCGTGGTGACGGGCACTGCGTCGAGGGACACCACCTCCACCAGCGGTCGCGCTGCGCCGATCGTCGCCAGCAGAGCCCGATCCGCCTGCCGCTGTCCCCGTTCGATCAGCGGCCGGATCTGAAACAGCGTCAGCTCGCCGTCGACGAATCCGAACTCGATGTCCCAGGGCAGCTCGCGTCCGTCGGTATCGAACACCGTCTCGTATTTTCCGCCAACCTCGGCCGCGAGTTCGCGCAACGCATCCACCTCGGCCTCCGTCAGCACCGGGCCTGCCGGTGCACGACGCCAGGCGACGCCACCCTCCTCACTCAGGTAGCGCTGAAACGGTGCCTTCGCCTCGGAGATCAGCCGCTCGCTGCCGTCGGCATTGAGGGTCAGCGTCTGTGCCGCCTCGCCGGCCACCGCGCCACCCACTCCCCACGCCGTGGACACGGTCAGACCCGCACCACGGCCCGCCAGATCCGTCGTCACCAGGACGCCCGACTTTCCAGACGGAACGCTCTTCATCAGCAGCACTGAGGCGTAGACGTCCGCCGGATTGGTGAGCAGCTGCGAACGCCAGGCGATGGCGCGGGGACTCAGCACGGAGGCCCACACTCTCGGCACCGTGGCGAGCTGCGCGTCCAGACCACGGACGTTGGCAACGGTTTCGTTCAGCCCGGCGCCGGTGAACCCCGGCAGGTCTTCGACGTTGGTATCCGAGCGTATGAAGATCCCGTAGCTGTCCGGCTCCCCGAACTCGGCGCGCATCATGGGCAGGAGCTCCGCGAGCAGCGCGTCATTCAGACGGACCGACGCGATCGCTTCTCTCAGGGATGACAGCTCCGCCGCCAGCATGGCGTCGTCCACCTCACCGCGACGGTGGGCGGCATAGACCGCAGCGAGACGCGAAAGTGGTGAGTCCGGACCCCGCCCGACGTGGTCGGCAAACACGCCGAACGGCAGGGCGATGGCAGGTGCCACCCGGCCCGGAAACAGCCGGTTCAGCTCACCCAGGTTGGCCGCCTTGGGTCCGACGAACCGACCCGACATCGACCGGGACACCGCCACCAGAGGCAAAGGTCGGTTCACCTGGAGTTCGGGTAGCGGCACGGTCAGCGCAGCGGTTTCGGCAGAGGTATCCGGCGTCGTCGCCTGTGCCTCCAATGCTGACCGGATGACGACACTGCCATCGCTGCCGGCGATCAGCTCGATCGGCGAACCGTCCAGCTCGCGGAGCGCCGCTGTCTCCGTCTCTCCCACAGCCACGTTGGGAATGCCGAAGTTTCGCGCCAGCAGCTGCACATGGGAGAGCAGATTGCCCTCTCCCCGGGTCAGCACACCTGCCACCGGCGGCAGCTCCGCGGTGGTCTGGGGCAGCAGGACGATGTCCGAGCGGGTGGCAACTACCTCGCCCTCCGCCTCGATGAAACGCAGGGTTCCTCTGGCGAAGCCCGGGTTCAACGCCACCAGGCCGGCGACCGGCGTCCCGTCGATGACCCTGCGCACACCGCTCAGCAACTGCACGTCGTTGACCAGAGGCTGCAGAGCATCCGCCAGCGCCAGCAGCGCAGAACCGCGCAGCAGATCATCGACGAACCTCGCCGCGCCAGACTCGAGCGCCGTGTAGCGAACCAGCGCTTCGGCGAAGGCATGGCGCACGGTGGCCGTGCCCCAGCCCATGGCCAGCGTCAGGCTGCGCAGCAGCCGCTGATACTCGTCGAGAGGCAATGTCCCATCGGCCGCCGACGTCAGCAATCGATCAAGCTCCCGTCGCTCACCATCGGACAGATACCCCGTCCCCCAGGCGACGGTGACCAGACCACCGGCGCCGGCCAGATACTGGGCGCGGGTGAGGTCCGGCGTGGCCAGGTGCTCGGCGGCAATGAGTCGTGTTTCGAGTTCCAGGTCGGCAAGCAGGTCCGTGAGCCGCAGCCGGTCAGTGGCGGCAAGATCGCCAGTGATCTCGCGGCGGATCTTCCCGGTCAGACCGGCCATGTGCTGCAGCCGTTCGATCGGCGTGCCGATCCCCAGCTGTCCGAGCTCCGCGGAGATCTCGGCGAGCCCCGGCCGTCGGGCCAGACGTTGAGCGGTTTCATCGAGCCGGGTCTGACGGCCGGCCGCGTCGAAGGACTCGACGAGCAGGTCGACGAGCCGCTCGCCGTCCGCCACCAGCTCGGGATCCACGTCCGGTCCTGCCTGGTAGTCGGCCAGCCAGCGCCGGACCCTGACCACGGTCGTCGCGCTCGGGCTGGTATGCACCTCGGCCCGCAGCGTCTCGAAACCGCTCGCGCGTTCGGCGATGGACTGCGCCAGGCGCCGCAGCTCCCGACCCCGGTCTCCGGCAGTGCCATGCGGCAACGCCCGGGCGGTTTCGCGGAAGAGCAGAAAGTTCTCCGCTATCCACTGCCGCTCACCCAGCAGCCTGAGCAGCAGGCTACGGCCCACGGCCTCCTCGTCCTCCGCCTGGACGTGCCCGCGGTAGTAACGCGCGCGATGCATCACCCAGCCTTCCTGGGTATCGGTCAGATAGGTCTCGAGGGGCAGCTCGCGCAGACGGCTCTGTGTGTCGGCGGCATCCCACAGCTCGTCGAATGTGAGCGCGGCCACCACCGTGCCCACATGCCAGCCGAGTTCGGCGAGCCGCTCGCGATCCGCCGAGTACTCACCGTGCTGGTAACCGCCGCCGCGCTCCTTGCAGGCGTAGGGCTGAGGTGGATGGACAGTGCCGTCGTTGCAGAACCACCGCAGACGGGAATACGGGCCTCGCGGGTTGACCTTCATGGCATCGACAATGTGCCTGGCCTCGGCAAGCGTGGCCGCGTCCGGTGGCGCCATTGGATTGGCGGAAAGCTCCGCGGCAACGGCGGTGCCGATCTGTGACGCACACAGCAACAACAGCGCCGGGAAAAAAACTGTCAGCGCCGGGCGCCGTTGCGGGTCAGTAGGGAGTGTGATCAAATCTGCCGCTCTGAGACTTCTTATCGCCGGGATCTCCGGTCATTTCCCCCTGAAGAGGACGCGTACCCAGCGTGTCTGAATGCCTCCAAACGAGCGCATGCTACTCCAAACCCGATCGTCACGTATTCCTGTCCTTGTAGCCAGTGAGTAACAACCACGCACCGGAGCCACCTGCCGGTCTGCTCGAGCGCAGCCTGCGGCTGTTCGCCCCCGTGGGGGATCGGGAAGGTCTGACCAGCCTGCTGCTGCTCGCCAACGTTTTCCTCGTGCTGATGGCCTACTACTTCATCAAACCAGTCCGCGAGGGGTGGCTGTCGGTATCCGACATCGGCGGTCTGTCGAAGCTGGAGGTGAAAGCCTACTCCGCGTTTGCCCAGAGCCTGCTGCTCGTGCTCGTGCTGCCGCTGTACGCAGCGCTGGCCACCCGGCTGCCGAGGCGTGCCCTCATCACCCGGGTGGGCGGCGTCTTCACGATTCTGCTCACCGTTTTCTGGCTGCTGCAGCCGGACCTGCTGATACCCGTGAACCCGTTTGTCGGCGTGGCGTTCTATCTCTACGTCGGTATCTTCGGCGTGACCCTGGTGGCGCAGTTCTGGTCTTTCGCCGCGGACATGTACGGTGAGGGCCGCGGCGAACGGCTCTTTCCCCTGGTCGCCATCGGCGCTTCCGCCGGCGCCACCGTCGGTGCCTGGGCCGGCGAAACCCTGATCAAGAGCCGCCTCGTGGACGCCGCGGACCTGGTGCTGCTCGCCGCCGTGCCGCTGGTGCTCGCCCTCTGGCTGGCCCGGCTCGCGGACCGGCGCGGGCCTTCCGGGCAGCCGTCCCAGGCGACGGAGACACGCTGGGCACAACCGGCGGCCCCGGGTGCCGAGAGCGGCTACGACCTGATCGTCCGCCACCGCTATCTGGGCGGTATCGCCCTCATGACCCTGGTCTTCAACTGGGTGGTGGCCAACGGCGACAACATTCTGTTCGCCGCGGTACAGGAGGCCCTGGCCGGTCAGCATGCGGAGGCTCTCGGAACGGCGGGCTACGCCGCGCTGATCAACACCGCCACTACCGCCTTCTATGGCGACCTCTACTTCTGGGTGAACCTGCTGGGACTGCTGCTGCAGGCTTTCGTGGTGTCGCGGCTGGTCGCCATCGGCGGTGTGCCCGCGGTGCTGCTGGTGACACCCATCGTCTCGCTGGTCGCCTACTTCAGCATGGCGCTGAGCCCGCTGGTGAGTGTGCTGAAGACCATGAAGATCGCCGAGAACGCGACCAACTACTCTCTCAACAACACCGCGCGCCACATGCTCTGGCTGCCGACAACCAAGACCATGCTCTACAAGGCGAAGCCCACCGTCGACACGCTGTTCGTCCGCATCGGCGACGGGCTGGCGGCGGTGACCGTGCTGCTCGGGACCCGGATCTTCCATCTGGAGACGGTGCAGTACTTCCAGCTGAACGTGGTCATCGTCTGTCTCTGGGTGCTGCTGGCCTTCTATCTCATGCGCGAGAACCGTCGCTGGGCAGAGCGGGCCGTTGCCTCACCGCTTGCCGCGGCTGGTGGAAACACGGCATGAGATCCTTGAGCCTGCTGCTCCTCGCCGCCGCTCTGGCACTCAGCCCCGCGGCGCGGCCTGCGGCCCCGGCCGCGGCCCAAGACCACTGGCAACCGCTCTACGAGCTCGTTGATCCCGGCCTGCAGGCGGATCTGGAGCGCATAATCGACACCAATCCGAGCTGGAGGCGGCTCGCCGCCTCGGGGCGCATGGCCGTCGGCCTGGTCGACATGGCCACGGCGGAACCGCGCTTCGCCCGGATCAACGGCAACCTCATGATGTACGCCGCCAGCCTGCCGAAGATCGCGATCCTGCTCGCGGCTTACGTGCTGCTCGAGGAAGACAAGCTCCCCGACACACCGAGCATCCGCAAGGACATGACGGACATGATCCGCTACTCGAGCAACGAGGCCGCCACGCGCATGATCGACCGCATCGGCATGGAGAAGATCGACGAAATTCTCATGGAACCGCGTTTCGGTCTCTACGACGAGTCCCGAGGCGGTGGCCTGTGGGTGGGCAAACGGTTCGCCAAGCAGGGACAACGGCTCGGCGATCCGCTGCACAACATCTCTCACGGTGCCACGGTGACCCAGATCTGCCGTTTCTACTATCTGCTGGCGACCGGCCAGCTGGTCGGCCCCGGTCGGACTCAGGAAATGCTCTACGACATGTCGGATCCGGGGCTTTATCACAAGTTCGTCTACGCGATTCGAAATCGCGCGCCGGATGCGACGCTCTACCGCAAATCGGGCACCTGGCAGACCTGGCACGCCGATTCCATCTGGGTCAAGGGCAGGAACTGGCGCAACTACATCCTGGCCGCCATGGTCGAGAGCCCGGACGGCGAGCGGATCATCCGCAACGTGCTACCGGCGGTGGAGGATGTTCTGAAGAAAAGCGCTGCGGTGCCGGCGACCGACCGTCAGCAGCTCAAGGTGTTTCAGGCCTCCTCCGCCACGGAGAACTGATCAGGCGGTCCCTCTGCGGCGACCAGGCCTGCTCGCGGAGCGGTCAGAGCGGCATTGCGGTAAACTCTCCCGCATTCAGGTCACCTCCGGAGCTTTATGAGTACCGCCCAGAATTCCACCGGCAGCTCGGATCTGCAGTCTCAGACCGAGGACTGGCTGATCGAGCACCGCATCGACGAGGTGGAAGCGGTCATCCCCGACATGGCAGGCGTGCCCAGGGGTAAATTCTTTCCGGCCCGCAAGTTCCTGCGCCACAACCTGCGGCTTCCGGAATCCGTCTTCCTGCAGGGCATCACCGGCGACTACGGTGAAATTCCCGGGGACGTCTACGACATCGACCCCGACCTGCATCTGGAACCGGACTACCGCACGCTGCGCATGGTCCCCTGGTCCAACGAGCCGACGGCCAGCGTCATCGTCGACTGCTACCGGCGCGACCGGGAACCCCTGGCGCACGCACCGCGTCAGGTGCTGAAACGGATTCTGAATCTCTACGCCGAGAAGGGCTGGAAGCCGGTGATCGCTCCCGAGGTGGAGTTCTACCTGGTCAAGAAGAACACGGACCCTGACTACCCGCTCGAAGCACCGGTGGGCCGTGCCGGTCGCAAGGAAACCGCTGGGCGCATGTACTCCATCGACGCGGTGAACGAATTCGATCCCATCATCGAAGACATTTACGACTACTGCGAGGCCATGGAGATCGATGCCGACTCGCTGTCTCACGAGGACGGCGCCGGGCAGCTGGAGGTGAATTTCCTGCATGGTGATCCGCTGGAGCTCGCCGACCAGGTGTTCCTGTTCAAGCGGGTGGCCAGAGAAGCGGCTTTCAAACATGGCATCTACGCCACCTTCATGGCCAAGCCCATGCAGGGGCAACCAGGCAGCGCGCTGCATCTGCACCAGAGCGTGGTTGACGCCAAAACCGGCGTCAACCTGTTCTCAGAGACGGACGGGGCCATCAGCCCGCTGTTCCGTTCCTTCATCGGCGGGCTGCAGAAGTACGTACCCGAAGCGTTGCTGCTGTTCGGACCCTACGTGAACTCCTACCGACGGTTCACACGCTTCCTGGCAGCGCCGATCAACGTTCAGTGGGGCTACGACAACCGCACCGTGGGTCTCCGGGTGCCGCATTCGGACCCGGCCAACCGCCGTGTCGAGAATCGCATTCCCGGCGCGGACGTGAATCCCTACCTCGCCATCGCAGCCTCTCTGGCCTGCGGTTACATTGGCATGCTGGAAGGTCTCGAGCCCAGCGAACCCCTGGCCGGCAGCGCCTACCGTCTGGAGGAAGGCTTGGCCAGGGACCTGTTCGCCGCTCTGGACCTGATGGAAACCTGTACCCCGCTGCACGACATCTTCGGCAGGGAGTTCGTCGACCTGTACTGCGCCATCAAGCGCGTCGAGCACGAAACCTACTTCCAGGTCATCAGCCCCTGGGAACGGGAGCATCTGCTGCTGAACGTCTGAGCCGGGGCGGTCAGCCTGCAACCTCGCGCACGACACGCTGCGGGACACGGAACAGCGCACCGATCACGAGCACCAGCGGCAACGCCGCGACGATGAGCACGTTCTCCCAACCGAACTGCAGCAGCACGGCGCCGCCCATGAGGCTGGCCAATGCGGACGTGCCGAAGACGCTGAAGTCGTTGACCGCCTGCACCTGAAAACGCTCGGACGGACGATAGTTCGCCACCAGCAGCGTGGTACCGCCGACGAACAGAAAGTTCCAGCCGATGCCGAGCAGCACCAGCGCACCCCAGTAGTGCAGGTAGGCGTGTCCCTGGAGACCGAGCAGCAGCGTAGCGGCAAACGCCACCACCCCCAGACTCATGACGTTGCGAATCCCGAGCCAGCCGATCAGAACCCCGGAAAACAGCGATGGGATGTACATGGCGAGCACGTGGGCACGGATGACCGAGGCCGTTTCCGCCAGGCTGTGGCCATCCACCACGTGCATGCTCACCGGGGTGGCCGTCATCACGAAGGTCATCACCCCCTGCCCGACCACACCACCGAGGATCGCGGCGATGACAACGGGCCGGAGCACGATCTCGGAGAGGCTCCGCGCCGGTTCAGCGCCACCCGTCGCCGCTTCGAAAACGGGCTGGGCGCGCAGTCCGCTCAGCACGGCACCGGCCAGCAGATAGCAGGCCACACCGGTCCCGAAGGCGCCCGCATAGGGGGTATCGGGAAACCAGACAGGACTCCGCCAGGCCAGCTCCGGACCCAGCAGCGCGCCGCCGATGGAACCGACCAGGATGAAGGAAACGGCATGGCCTGCATTCATGAGCGGAACGCTCTCCGCCGCGGCAAACCGGAACTGCTGGCTGAATGCCACCGTCATGCCGATGAGCACGGCCACCAGGCAGAAGAGCAGGAAGCTCCCCACATTGAGCGCGATCACCCCGAGCACGCACGCCAGCACACCGATCACGGCAGCCCCTAAGAAGCCGGCTCGCCGCCCGACCCGACGCATGGTCAGACTGGCCGGCACCGTAGTCAGCGCCGTACCGATCACCATCAGCGACATGGGCAGCGTGGTGAGCACCGGGGTGGGTGCGAGCTCGCTGCCGACGATCCCGCCGAGCGTCACCATCAGCACCGTGCCCGTGACGAACATGCACTGAGCCAGAAACAGAATCGCCGTGTTCCGGTTCAGGAACATGCCTGCCGATCCCCTTTCATCCCAACGGGAACCGCCGGTTCAGTGCCAGGCGCACAGTGCGCGTACGGCGTGCAATCCACTGGCAAGGAGCGACCATTGCGCATCCGCGCTGACCCGCCAGATCTCGCCCGTGTCCGTCCCGACGATGACACCGCCTTCCTGTTCCGGATCGATGGTGAGTCCGTGAAAATTCGCCGCCGAGGGCGTGTGTGCCGGATCACACAGCGATCGCCAGCTCCGGCCTTCATCGTCGGATCGGAACAGCTTCGCACCGGCGCCGCCTTCGTCCCTGAAGCTCGAGAACGCCGTGGGTGCACTGGCCACGGTCAGCGCGTATGGCGCACGATCATCGATGCACATGGGCCGGGAATACCGCGGTTCGATGCCACGCCAGCGGTACTCCCAGGTCAGGCCGAAATCCTCCGAGCAGAAGACGCCCGCATTGCCTTCCACCATGGGCGCCACCCCGTCCAGCCGACCGTAGCCCGTCGAGGCGAACAGCACCGCCGGTTTCGCCGGGTGCTGAAAGAGCATGTGCAGGTCCGGATTGTCGCCCGGCAGCACCAGCTGCCAGTGCTCTCCGCCGTCCTCGGAACGCATGATGCCGCCGACTTCCACACCGGCACAGATCCGATCCGGATCGGAGCTGTCCACGACGATGGCACGTGCGGCAGCCGGCAGTGGCGGGTCCACGGGCACACACCACTCGACGCTCTCCGGCGCCTCGTTGAAGCTCGTCATCGGCGTCCAGTCGAGCCTGCCGGAGTCGGCGACGAACAGACCGGCAGGCTGCGTTCCTGCCAGCAGCCGGTCGGAACCGAAGCGCCGCAGCTGCCAGATGGCAAAGCCTTCCAGACCGCCGCCGAGCCATGTTGCACCTTCATCGTCAGAGACCTGCAGACCGTCCGTCGTTCCCGCGAAGACCCGCGAGCCGATCCGCACCAGCTCACGCACGCTGCCGCCGGGTATCAGCGCCCGAGGGTTACCCCAGTCCCCATCCGAAGCACCGTAGACCCCACGGCTCGTACCTGCGAGGAGTTGCATGGCGTTACCTCCCGTCAGCTTCAGCTGATCAGCCTGAACGCGAAGGGATACCGATAGCGTTCCCCATTGTTCGCCTTGAGACCCGCGATGATGGTGAACACCAGCGCCACGATTCCGACCACCGGCAGCAGCAGCATGCCGATGAAGATGAACATGAGCAGGAAGCAGATAGCGGCCGCGATGAGCACGGTGATCTGAAAATTGAGCGCTTCCTTACCCTGGTCGACCACGAAGGGCATCTCCTTCTTGAGCTGCCAGATGACCAGCGGACCAATGACGTTACCGAACGGCACAACGAAACCCACCAGCGCCGACAGATGCGCGAACATGCCCCACTGCTGTGCTTCGCGGTTGGTTTCCGCACCACCTGACGATGCGCTTTCGAACTCACTCATCCCCTTTCCTCCCGATCTGGATCCCGAATCCCCCGGATTGTAGCGCAGCGGACGCTGGAATCGGCTGTGCAGCGCACCGGTCACGGCGTGGGGCTATGATCTCCTCTGAACGTGCTGCTGAGCCGCAAATGACCATCGAAGATGACCTCAGACCCGTCTACGCATCGCCCATGGATGTGGACACCTATCGCCTGCTGAAGCTGGACCAGCCTGGGCCCAGGGCCGTCAACGGGCATTCCAACCGGGACGTGGAGGCCTCGTTCAATCACCCGGGCGACGCGATCTACAAGCCATGCCCCGAGGCGTTTCCCGACAGAGCGGTCCCCCGGGGAGAACTTCTGTCCATCGAGGACTGGACGTGTCGGCAGTACCCCGACACGGTTCGACGGATCTGGATCCACCTGCCGGCGAACCTCACCGGCAGGAATGACCTGGGACTGATCCTGTTCAACGATGGCCACATCTACCTGGACAAGGACGGACCGGTTCGTGCGGCATCGGTCCTCAATTCCCTGCATGCAGCCGGAGAGATCGCACCGACGGTCGGGGTATTCGTCATGCCCGGTCGGCCGCTCGTCGTCAACGCGTCGGCGGCAGACTGGACCGAAGCAGAGTGGGAGATGGCGACGGAACAGCGGAGCATCGAGTACGACTCCCTGCGACCGGACTACGGGAGGTTTCTCCTGGACGAGCTGCTACCTCATGTCGAGCAGGTGGCCGGCATCAGGCTGACGGACGACCCGAAGCGTCGAATCTGCTGCGGTGCCAGCAGCGGTGGCATTGGCGCCTTCACCTGTGCCTGGCACTTCCCTGATCGGTTCGCGCGCGTGCTCAGCCACGTCGGCTCCTTCGCCAACATCAAGGGCGGGCACAACTACCCCTGGCTGATCAGAAGCACGCCACGGAAGGACATCCGGGTGTTCCTGCAGAGCGGTGAGCACGACGCGGCGACGATCTTCGGCGACTGGCCGCTCGCGAACAGGACGATGGCGAATGCGCTGGCGTATGCCGGCTACGACTACCGGTTCGAGTTCGGTACCGGTGGGCATACCATCGCCCACGCAGGCGCGTTACTGGCCGATTCGATCCGCTGGCTGCTGCGGTGAGCGCCCGCGCACAGGCGACGGCGACTACGGTTTGGCGATCACCCCGTCATCGGCCAGCCTGACCAGATCCTCGTCGTTATAGCCGAGCTCTCGCAGCACGGCCTCCGTGTGCTCGCCAAGCGTTGGTGCACGACGCGGTGTTTGCTGCATTTCCGCAGACAGTCGAATGGGTGTGGCGAACGTTCGGTCCACACCGGGCAGGCCGGTCTCGTACGGCACGATCACGCCGTTGGCGATCAGCTGCGGATCCTCGATCACCTCCGAGTTTCTCGCGACCAGACTGTGCACGATCGCGCTGGCATCGAGCCGCCGGCACAACTCACGGGACTCGAGCTCACTAATGGCCGCGGCGATCTGTTCACGGGCATAGACGCGATTGCGGAACAGCGGCTTCACCGGCTGCAGGCGTTCATCTTCGAGCCACCCCGGGCGCTCGAGCAGCTCGACGAGCTTCGGCCAGTCCCGCCCGACGTTCTGCAAGGCGATAAGCAGGTAACGGCCATCGGCCGTGGTATAGACGTTCTGCACCGGGTTCGACCACCCTTCCTGGTCCCGGCGCGCCGCGCCGTCGATCCCGGCCATGACTGCCTGCAGATTGAGCCCGTTGGCCCAGGCTCCGACCGCCGCCAGCGACGTGGATACCATGCTCCCCTCTCCGGTCCGATCGCGCTGGTACAGCGCCATCATGATGCCCGCGAACAGAGTCATGGCGGTGGCATGGTCACCCACGCCACCTGCGGGCACCGTTGGCGGCGAGCCTTTGTCGTGCATCATGTTGAGAATGCCGGTGCGCGCGAACCAGCCGGTGAGGTCGAAGGCGCGACGTTCTGCCTCCGGACCGCGGTTTCCGTAGGCGGTGATCTGCGCGAAGACGAGACGCGGATTAACCTCCCTCAGTGTCTCCCATTCCAGCTTGTGTTTCTTCAGCTGCGCCGGACTGAAGTTGACGACGAAAACGTCCGCGTCACGCAACAGACGCATCAGGACCTCGTACCCGGCGGGTTTCGAGATGTCGAGTGCCAGCCCGCGGCGGTTCCGGTCCGTGAGCTGCCAGGAGAATTCGCTCGGATGATCAGCGGCGATGGCCCGATGGCGGTCGCCCGTCAACGGCTCGACCTTGATCACGTCTGCCCCGTAGTCGGAGAGAATGGTCGCCGCACAGGGCCCGGCGAGGAACGAAGCGCCGTCGACGACTTTGAGTCCGGAAAAGATGGCTGGCATGTCTACTCCCTCAGAAGTCGGGTGATCGCGGGACCTTTGAACCTCGGCAGCCCCGTTTCATGACGGTATCATCGAGGGACTTTCTGCCGATTGCACGCACTTCGGATTCAATCCACGTTGAGTGGCTGAATTCAGAATACTTCGGTCTCGCATGGCGGGCATTCTGTGCAGATGTTGCAGTCGGGCGAGTTTCGATTTTCGTTGGAGGGCGTGCTTGAGCGTATTTGAATATCTGGGGGTACTACTCTCGGTCATCATGGGTCTGGGCGTGACCCATCTCCTTGCCGGTATCAGCAAGACAATCCACTACCGAAAGACGTTGAGACTCTTCTGGGTCCATACCCTATGGACGTTCAACATCCTGATCCAGATCGTCATCATCTGGTGGGGCATGTTCTGGTGGAGCGGCCAGGCGGAATGGTCCTTCTTCAATTTTCTACTGCTGCTCCTGTATGCCATCGTACTGTTCCTGGCGGCGTCGCTGCTGTATCCGTGGGAGCTTCCCAGCGACTTCGACTTCGAGGCGCACTTCTTCGAGACCCGTCCCTGGTTCTTCTCCGTTTTATTCATTGCATGGTGTATCGATATCCCAGAGACAGTTCTTAAATCGGACGACGGGCTGCGCGATTTACCGGAAGCTTATGTCTTCCTCATCGCAGCGCAGTTCATCATGAATCTGCTCGGCGCGACCTGGCCGAACCACACCTACCACAAGATCTTTGCAGTGTTCTGGCCGATTTTTACGGTCGGCTATCTTTACGTTACGACACTGGCTCAGATCGCCAGCCGATGATCCTGCGTGCAGCCTCCGAGTTTCTTCAATACCCGCCTGCTGACTCGTAGTGGATATCAGCGGGATAGGCCGTAACGCGAAAAGTGACGGTTTGAGACAAGGCTTCAAGGATCGATCAGCTATGCGGTTCGAGGGTCGACAGGACATCATCCCGATCCCAGGCCGTTCTCATAGAATGTGACCGAGACATCTTGGCTACCGTAAACGCCGGTAGCTGCTAACATCCTCAGCTTTG
>QJYB01000111.1 GCA_003247835.1 Gammaproteobacteria bacterium
CTCGTGGCTCATCTGCGCGATGACGACACGCATGGTCAGGTCAGCCCCGCTTCGCCGGTGCGTCAGGGCTCAGAACAGATCGGCGCTGCTGCGGATCGGATTGTTGCCGTCCCAGCTCGCGCACACCTCGGCGATGCGGTTGAAGGTGGCTTCCACCGCGGGATGCTTCTCCACCACCTCCAGCATGCAGCCCAGCAGCGGACGCGTATCGTAGTAGGCAAACCGGATGGTGCCAGCATCGGCGCTGTTGGCCGCCTCGTAGCCGAGCTTGGCGAAGTACGCCGTGTCGGCATCGATGTCGTGAGTCCACACGCACATGTGATGAAAGCCCATGACGGTTCCCGGCGGCACGCTGTCGCGGTAGGCGCACCGGGTCGACACGGGCTGGATCAGCTCCACCTGCAGCGGGCCCGCCTGCGCCAGCGCCACGTGCATCCGCAACTCGGCCGGCGCACCGCGATAGCGGACATCCTTGAACTGCGCCCCGTGCTCGGTAACGAAGAACGGGCCGACGCCCATCTCGTCGACCCACTTGTGCATGGCCGCCTCGAGGTCGTCCACCACCCAGGCGTTCTGAAAGATCGTTCTGTCCGTCGGGCGATCCATGACTCGGTCTCCCGCCCGCTTCAGGGCCTGTTGATCCACTCATCGAGCAGCATGTGGAAATGGCGTGGCTTGGTTTCGTTGTAGTCCGCCAGCTGCACATACTCCTTGGCGGTGGCGTACAGACCTTCCTGCACGTAGGGAAGATTGCGAATGTCCTGGTTGAACACCTTCGCCAGCATCCCGAGCTCCGGCGCGTCGGTCCAATCATCGTCGGGTCCCAGCCAGTGAATGGGCGGCGCTTTCGGGTAGTCGCCGTGCTCCGGCATGGGCGCCAGGTAGATGCACTCCATGATGCATTCTTCGTGGTTGCGGCCGTTGGGACGGAAGCGGTAGACGATTCTGTTGAACGAACCCCACGGATGAAAATTCGGAAACAGCGTGAAGAACACCGACGAGAATTCGATGTCGGCAATCTTGTCAGCGATCGAGGGAACCACCGAGCGCAGCAGCTCGCGCTGCATATCCGCAAATGCCACCCGCGGGTGGGTGGTCTTGTCGTTGCGACCACCCTTCGCCGCCCGCTCGGCCATGGCCTTTTCGAATTCGCTCTGCTCGATCTGACGGCCGCCCACCCAGGTGCACAGATGCGGGTTCACATCGCCCAGCTCGCCCTCCACCGGCTCGGCATTGGCCGTGAACAGCCCCCACTTTCCGTCCGGCGTGGTTACCTTCACGAGCCCGTCATCGGTCGCTTCGTAGACCCAGCCGTTCAGCGGATGGCGGACGCGCCGCACCCCATCGGCCGGCAGCGCTTCCCACTCGGGCAGACCGCTGCTGTCCAGGGCGCCGCAACGGATCGCGCGCGAGTAGTTGCCGAACACGTCGTATTTGGTGTCGGTGTCGTGCACCCCGCCGAGGATGATCTGCGGATGGGTCGCCACCACGTGATAGGACTCCATGAAGGCTTCCGAAGCCACCTTCCAGTTGCAGCGGATGACCCGGGCGACGTGGGCTTCTTTGTAGCGTCGCTCGTAAGGCAGCAATTCGAAGTGGCTGGGCAGATCGCCCAGG
>QJYB01000016.1 GCA_003247835.1 Gammaproteobacteria bacterium
ATCGTAGAGGTGGGTACGTCCTGGGGCGTGTCGACCCTGTATCTGGCGGATGCGGTCCGTGCCAACGGTGGCGGCGTGGTCATCGCCACCGAGTACGAAGCCAGGAAAGCGGCGGCGGCCCGCGCGAACTTCGCGGAAGCGGGTCTGGATTCCCTGATCGAGCTGCGGGAAGGTGACCTGCGCGAGACCCTGCGGAACCTGGAGGGTCCCATCGACTTCGTACTCATGGACATCTGGACGGAAGTAGTGCGGCCCGCAATGACGCTGATCGCGCCGCACCTGAGATCGGGCGCTGCCGTGGTGTGTGACAACACCACGCAGTTTGCTGACGCCTATCGTGACTACTTCGCTTTCATCGGTCAGGGTGGTTTCGTGACCCGCACGCTGCCTTTCGATGGCGGATTGGAGCTGACGATCCGGATGTGATGCGCAGAACCCGGTTCAGTCGGCCTCGCCGGCCACCATCCAGGAAAAGCCATCTTCCAGCACGGGGCGGTTGCCGGCGTTGACCATCACGACGTCCGGCGTGCAGTAGCGTACGTACATGGCGAGACGCGGTGACTTACCGCGATTGGGCAGGGACCGGTGCAGAAGGTGGCCGGAGAACAGCAACGCGTCCCCCGCGCTCATGGGGACGGGAATGCCCGCGTCTGCCACCGATGCCGCCAGCAGTCGCCCCGTCCGATCGTGCGGATGCACGCCGTCGCGGTGTGAACCGGCCAGCACCCAGAGGCAGCCGTTGGTTTCGTCCGTGTCGGTGAGCGCAATCCAGACGGTGAGATCCGTGGGCGGTTCCAGCCGGCCGTAACCACTGTCCTGATGCCACGGCACGTCCGTCTGATCGGAACCCCCCGGTGCTTTGGAGATGAACTGCTGGTGCGTGAAGCAGACGTCCGGCCCGAGCACCTCGACGGCCAGAGGCACCTGTGGGCCGCGAGTGACGAACTCACGAATGGGCCGCGACCGGTGCACCAGCTGCACGTCGACGGCCAGCGTCGCATCCGGATCCGCGAAACGCCGATGCTCTCTCTCGAGCGTTCTCATCGTTGCAGCGTCGAGCAGCTGCTTGTGGAGCAGGTAGCCTTCCGTGTTGAAGCGATCCAGATCCAGCACCGTCACGACGCCGCCTTTCTCCCTGCCGTTCCGGGAACCTTATCATCGGAGCCGCCGGATTCGGATGCCTCTTGCGCCGTATCCACCCCGGGCTGGCAGAATAGTCCGGCCGGAGGCGATTTCACCGCCACGGCTACGGGAGGAATGAGATGACGCCTGAGGATGCGCTGTTCTCCATCGCAGAGATCAGCATCGGGCTTGCCGGATTTTCCGGTCTGGTGGCGGCGTTCGTTCAGCACGAGGGGCAGTCCTGGCGGCTGGATCAGAAAACGCGAATCGTCCTGCTCATCGTTCTGTCGTTCGGGGTCATCGTCAGCGCGCTGACACCCTACGCCCTGTCTGGCATCAGCAGCTCGCCTGCGCTGATCTGGGGTGTGCCCCTGGTTGCGTTCAGCGTGCTGTGCATCGGTCTGCTGATCTTCTGGGCGGTGCTCTCCCGCCGGCACGGATTCAAGCTGCTGTTCCCGGTGACCTCGATTCCGATCCTGCTGGTGGCG
>QJYB01000092.1 GCA_003247835.1 Gammaproteobacteria bacterium
CACGGTTTTCCCAACTGCTACCTGATGGGGCTCTCGCAGAACGGCTTCTCGGTCAACCTGACCTCCATGCTCGACGATCAGGCGCAGCACATCGCCTATCTGATCAGCGAGACGAAAAAACGCGGCCGCTACTCGCAGCCCACGGAGGAAGCAGAGGCCGCCTGGGTGAACACCATCCGCAGCCTGGCCGTGATGAACACGGCGTTCTTCGAGGCTTGCACCCCGGGCTACTACAACAACGAAGGGCAGCTCGCGACCCGCGGCGGCGGTCTGAATGGTGAGGCCTACGCGCCGGGAGCAAACGCGTTCAACGCACTGCTCGCCGAGTGGCGAGCGAAGGGTGACCTCGATGGATTGGAAATCGGCTGAGAGCCGACCATGGGACCAGAGAAACCCGGAGCCGCGGCCGGCTGATACCCGTCGCTGCAGGAGGAAAACGGAATGCGCGTAATCGATGTGGATGCACACCTGCACGAACCGCTCGACTGGATCGAAGCAACCGACCCGACGCTTGCCGAAGCGCTGGGCCCCCCGGCACGGTTCATGGAGATCGCTGATTCGGTGTTCGGCATCTCCAACCCTGAGCTCCGGGTACTGGGCGACGGACAGCAGCCTACCGGCGGCTACGACACGATCCTGCCCGGCTTCGTGCATCACCTGGAGATGACGGACACCCGTCAGCCGGAGCGGCAGGCGGATAGCGCCAACGATCCCTACTGTGGGCCCGAAGCCCGACTCGCGTTCTGCGACGAGCGCGGCATAGATGTGCAGTTTCTGAATCCCACGTTTCTCGTCGGTCCCATCGTGCAGGCGGCGCGGGCTAAACGCTTCGATCTCATCCCTGGCATTCGCCGCTGCTGGAACCGGTGGGCGATGGATCAGGTGCAGGGTCACACCGACCGGCTGATCCCGGTGACCCAGATCGACCTGTCCGACGTTCCCGGCTCCATCGAGGAGATGACGCGCATGCGCGAACGGGGCAGCCGCGCCTTCGCGATCCCGGAGTCCCCGGTGGGCAACCCCCGCTTCGCAAAGCCCGGTGAGCCCGCCATCGCCAAGTCCATTACGCACCCGGACTTCGATCCCCTGTGGTCGGCGGCGGTGGATCTCGGCATGGCCGCGTTCGCCCACGTCGGCTTCGGTCGCGAACGCATCAACGCCGGCTGGGCCAACAACGGCGCCGACGATCTCAGCACCTACAGCCTGCTCAATATGGTGGTGAATCCGCAGATCGCGCCACAGCTGCTGATCTCCGCCATGGTCTTCGACGGCGTGTTCGAGCGGCATCCCAAGCTGACGCTGGTCGTCGAGGAGGTCGGCATCTCCTGGTTGCCGCACCTGTACGGGATACTCGACCACGCGGTCGGTCGCGCCGCGCCAGGCGTGCTGGACGACGGCGAGTTCCGTCCGGACTTCGCGGGCTCCGCATACAGACTACCGCTGGCGCCAACCGAGTATCTGCGACGCCAGGTCCGGGTCACGCCCCTCGTCGTCTCGCAGCCGCTGCATCCGACCATCGATCTGGTGCCTCCAGAGCTGCTGTGCTTTTCGAGTGACTATCCGCACGTCGAGGGCACCGGCGATGCGGTCGCGGTCTGCGAACGTCAGATCGGGCACCTGGATGGCGCCGCGCGCGCCGCCTTCTACGGTGGCGTCGGAGACATGATCGGCCTTTCGGCGTGAACCTTCAGCGCATTTCCGCGCAGGCGCCCCTGGCAGACTTGCTCGCCACCTACGAATCCGATGGCGGTCTGATCGTCGAGGAGCTGTTCCCGCGTGAGGTGATCGACGCGTTGCGCAGCGACGTCCTGCGCACGGCCCGCGACTTCGCACCCGGCGCCGCCACCCAGGGTCTCGGAGATGCAGGCAAGTTCTTCGTAGGCGCCAACACCATCCGATTCTCCAGCCTGGGCAAGGTATCCCCTGCCTTCTTCAGCCTGCTCGACAACCCTGTCTACGCCGCCATCGCGGACGCGGTGCTGCTGCCGATCTGCGGCTCGTACTGGGTGAACACCGGACAGGCCATGCTGATCGGTCCCGAATCTGATGCTCAGGCGCTGCACCGCGACTGCGAGAACTGGCCGCAGCTCTGTGCCGCACTCTGGCCGGACTGTCCGGATGTCACCGTGAGCGCCATGATTGCTCTCGACGAGGTGACGGAGGAAATCGGCGCCACCCGGGTGATTCCCGGCAGCCACCACTGGCAGGACATCCGCGATCGAGGTACGCCGGAGATGACCGTCCCGGCGGAGCTGTCACCGGGGGACGCGCTCGTCTACTCCGGCAAGGTCCTGCACGGCGGCGGCGCCAACCGATCCCGCGACCGCTGGCGACTGGCCATGCATCTCAGCTTTCTGGTCGGCTGGCTGACGCCGGAAGAATCCAGCCCGCTCGACTACAGCGATGCCGAGCTGGCCGAGCGGTCTCCCCGTGTACAGCGTCTGCTGGGTCACCGGTCCTACTCGCCTCGGCCCCAGCCGGGTGGCGGTTTATGGCTCCGCAACGTCGACCTGATCGAAGCCGATCCGTCGTTTCCCGGCAGACAGGACACGACTGCCGGCATACCCTGACCGCAGGCGCAAGGGCGTCCAGGAGTACGGGCCGTCTACTCGGCCAGCATCTCCCCTGATCCACCGAATTCCTTCGGCATGTCCTTGTACTTGGGTAGCCCGTCCGGCACCGACATGGTCTTCTCGCCGTAGAAGATGTGCAGAGTACCTTTGTGTGCCTTGGTGGGAACGATGTTGAGGTAGACGTCGATCATGCCCATGGCCGGATGGTCGGTGAACACATGTCCACCACACTTCGTGCAGAACTTACGCTGACTACCCGGCGTCTTGGCGTAGTTGCCGAGCTTGTCCTCGCCCGCGGTGACCTTCACCTTGTCCGGCGACCACAGGCTGAACGCGTTGACCGGCGCACCGGCCCAGCCGGCGCAATCCGTGCAATGACAGTAGCCCATCACGTTGGGTTCGCCGGTGACTTCGATCTGAACGGCACCACAGAAACAGGCACCTTTATGAGTTTCGCTCATCACAACCTCCCGTCAATGAGGTGGTGACGCTACCACGCCCGGAGTCGGTTGGTAAGATGGCTCGGTCACCTTCTCCCCAGACCACCTTGGCACCTGGAATCTGACCTGGCTCCTGGCCCGCGGTCTGCGGACCGGCGTAGATCTGGTTGTGAATCCATCCTCCGGAGGTGTGGAAGCCCCACTCCCGGACCTTGGGTCCGGTCACGAAGACCGTCCAGCAGCCACCGGGAGACACCCAGGTGATCGTGTGCCGTGTCGTCGGGCTGCGCAGCCTGATTCGTCGAATCCCTCCGCCCAGGATCAGGTTTCTCACCTCACTACGATCCGCATACCGTTCCTCATAACGGCCTTTCAGCACGATCGACAGCGACCACCACGGGTGATCATGGAGGTCCCGCCCTGGATCGGGTTCCTGAAAGCGGTGCAGATAGACGTTCAGGAACCGGTTTTTCGGGAGTAGATAGTAGCGGTGCAGGTAGTCACCGCAGATCTCTTCATCCGGTTTCACGCCGCGGACTATAGCGCAGTCAGCCGATCCCGCGCTCCTGAGTATGTGGAAAACGGAAGCCGGTTCAGGAAGCCCTGGCAGCCTCGCGAGCCGAGCGCACGATGCCGGCCAGATCTCGTTCGAGCGTTTCTGCGTCCTTATAGGGAGTCGAAGTCCAGAGTACCCGATTGTTGCCCGCCCGAACCTCGGCGAAGTAGCGGCCGTCGTCTCCCTTTCTGCGCTCGCAGCGATCTTCCTGGACGATGCTGTTGATCAGGGACTTCATGCCGCTGCGGGCGCTTCGGGCATCCTGATAACTGCGGCTCGTCAACTGTGCTTTCCCCTCACCAGATAGAAGGCGGAACCGCCACGTGCCATCGGATTCAGCAAAGTGCTCGAACCGAGCGGCACATGCAGTAGTGTCCGACACTGTCCCGTGCGTGCTGACGGGAACGATCTGTCTGGCGCGGACCTCACCCCGAGAAAAACATCCGGTGCCAGTTGATGCTGATGCCTGCAGCAGCTTTTTCGCCGCGCCTTCGGACCAGGAAATCCACAGGCGCCAGCCGGCGTTCTGCAGCGTCACGGCCGTTAACGCACCTTCGAGGAGCATGTGGGTCACCAGGTTGCCGTTGAAGGCCTGGGGCTTTTCTTTCGAGCGGGTTGCTACTTCCACTTTGCTGCCGACTCCGTTTTTAAACGCCAGTGCTGAGCTGACTGGCAGATTACGTCTGAACTCGATCTTAGACGCTTTCACCGAATGGGTGTGCGAAGTGGTTCGCGGCATGGAACCCCAGACTCACTAGAAGAGCGCCGCGCAGATGCACATTGGACCGCCAACGTCCGTACAGGCTCTGTTCAGCTTGCCTGACTTACTCTCTTCATGCATTTTGAGCATGGAGTAGCAGACATGCGCTGGACCGATACCAAGCCCGTCTTCCGCTTTCGGGCCGACCGGTTTTTCTCCGTGTCAGGACTCTGGTTCTTCAGCACCCGGGAAAAGAAGGACTTCGGTCCTTTCGGCAGCCGGGAGCAGGCGGAGACCAGTCTGTCCAGATACCTCGACACCCAGTCCATCGTCCGCTATCTACGCGGATCCGACCCGACGATGTCACCCGGTGAAGAGTCCGCCGAGCATCTGGTCGCGCGCCTGTCGGAGGCTCTGGTCTAGATCCGCACCACGCCGAGCTCCTTCAAGTCACGTACACGGCGCATGCCTGTTCGCTCTCGAACTGCCGGCGCGCTTGAGCAGTACCACTCTCATCGCAAAGCGACGATACCTGCGCGTCACGAAAACGTAACAAAGCAAGGCTCGCACTCGGATCAACGGACCGTGAAACGCTGGTACCGTGAAACGCTGGTGTAGTGGCGCGTGCTCTGTCTGTTCGCCTTCTTCATTATCAGTCTGTGGGTCGTTGCCTGGCAGCTCGGCTCGCACGGTTTTTATGGTGCCGTGCAACTCTGCCTCTCCGCGACTGCAGCGGAAGTCTGTTTCGGGTTGCAGCTCGGTCTGCTGGTGTACCAGCTCGGTGCGGCTGCGGAGGTGCCCATCGTGCAGACCGCGGCCTGGGGTATACCCTTCTTCATGCTGGCCGCACAGTTCTTCTGCTGGCACAGCGTACTGACGTTGAACCACTTCACCCAGACAGTGGAGTCCTTTTTCTGGGCGCTTGGCATGTCATGCATGGCGGCACTGCTCACTGTCGTCGCGTTGTACACCACCGGCACCGTGCCGGTCGGTGCCGGAATTGCAATATCCGTAGTCTTTGTCGCCTACGTCCTGAGCGTAGACATTCCTCTGTACTTACGACGATTCAGAGCCAACC